>JBAYQC010000088.1:0-6109 GCA_041677365.1 Candidatus Izemoplasmatales bacterium
ACAACAAAGTTGTCAGGATTCTTTTTAATCTCGTTTTTTAAAATATCAATATCAACATTTGCGACATGGAAAATCATTGTCATCGGTTGCGTTAGGTTATCTTTTGCTCTTCCGTGAACGTATTCTGCTTTCGCCAGAAAACTAACATCACCATCACCAGTCGCATCAATAATTATTTTTCCGTTTATATCAACAACACCTGATTTAGTAGTAGCTTTAACACCTCTTACAAACTTACCCTCAAGGATAACATCTGTAACTAAACTGTGGAGTAACAAATCAACGCCTGATTCTTCAAGCATTTCAAAAAATAAATGCTTTATTCCTTCGACATCAATTGGCGTTACAGTATCACAAAAACCTAAAGGATCTTTGATATAACCTAAACTCAACTGTTCATTTTGGAGTCTCTTAATTAACTCTGAAGCGATGCCCTTTACCACAAACTTATCATTTTTGTGATAGGTCATCCATGGTCCAACCAGTGCGTTAACTGAGTTACCACCAACAAGACCTGTAGCTTCGATTAAAAGAGTCTTCATACCGTTTCTAGCGGCGGATATCGCCGCATTAAAACCGCTTGGTCCACCACCACATACAATTACATCATAATCTTTAAGCATTATTCTACCTCCACATCAATATCGATTTCAAAAGTTCTTGACCATGGCAAGCTTATTTTATAATTAACTTTCAAGGTTTGTTGGACCACCTTTTTCAATCCGATATTTATTAATTTTAAAGCTTCTTTTTCTTCTTCAGTGTTCATGTTATAAATATTTACTTCTGAATCTAACAAACTGACATTTGCTTCTCTTCTTGCATAGGTCTGATAAAAACAATCATCGATAATTCTTTCATACAAGAATGAGGATAAATCACCCTTAGAATAAGCGTGAATAGCAATAGTCGCAAGTGCACTACCCAAGGAATTAGATGAGGTGTTCCAAGCTGAATATCCTAAAAGTTTTTGGTAATTAACCGGTTCTAAAACTTTAAAAGAACCTCCGTTAGGATATAATAAATCAACAAACTCTACCCACTTCTTACCTTCAATAGCTTGGTTTACTTTTTCAATAAAACTACTAAATTTTTGATCAATCTTTGGTTTGATTTCTTTAGTTGATTCTAAATCTAAATCATAAACATTATCCGCTTCAGAATACAGTGCTAAAACATAATCTGCTTCAGAATAACTTACTGATTCTAGACCGATAAAATTCATCATATTTTGATAATTGATCTCTAATTCTCGGTCTTCAAAAGGCATGATTTTATTTTTAATCAAATCATCTGATAATAGTACATGAACCTTTGGTTTTTTACCCTTAGCCTTTAAAAGCGCTCTTCCTAGTAAAACAACCGTAGCTTCGTCTGTACCGTTATAAAGTAAAATTTGTTCTTCTAAATCATTATTTTTTACATAATTCATTAGTTTGACACTTTCAATCTGTTGCATCCCCTGATTCATTGAATCTTCCTGCAATAACAACAATTGGTCGATAATACCTTCTTTAACAAGTTCACAAAGTTTTAGATTGACTTGATGTTTCTTACTTCTAGCCAAGAGATAAGTATTAATAATTTCTTCAGGAATTTCATGAGTTAGTTGTTCCAACGCTTTTTCTGTCTCAATACTATAGTCAAAATATAGTTTACCCTTTAATCTCGAAAAGCGGTTCATCTTTTCCCAGTAAACTCTAGTTGCATTATCAGTTGTACTGATTGAAGTTCTCATGATTGTATCAAAAGCCAGTATTTTTATACTGGGATTTTGCTCCTTTATCTTCGCAAGTAAAGCAAGTCTTCTAAAAGCTTCAGTTTCTTCCATCTCAGCTTTTCTCGCTTGGATTAATCCTCCGCTTACAAGCCCATCAATAGAAACAAGCAAATAATCGCTTCTTAAACTTTCTTCAAGCAGCCATTCTTCATATTTCAAAAAATCTAAGCCTTGTTTCAAATTACCTGAATCTTTCTCAGGAACAATTGCTAAATTAACGTTAGAAAGTTTTGCGAACTTTTTTACCCACGAATGATTACATGGACGTGAATCGAGCGGTAAAACAGTTATTTTCAAAGCTGATCAATCTCTTTTCTAAAGGCTTTTACAGCACTTTCAAGGTTGCTGGCATCTTTACCGAAAACTACAGCGCCTAACATTACTGCTTTTACTCCAGTTTTATATAATAATGAAATATCTTTAGCTTTCATAAATTTTTGTGATGGAACTACACAAGGAGTATCACTTAATCCAGCAATAGTTTCATATTTTGCTAAATCTCTAGCATTTAATCTTGTTCCATATTCTTCTTTATCAATTATTGATAATTCAAGCATATCGGCATAACCATTATTGGTTATTTCAGAAATTTCTTGATAAGAATATGAAGAATTTACTGATAAGAAGTTATTAATCTTTTTATCATAGAAAAATGTTGCTGGTGTATGATGAGCATATAATGAAACAAAGTCAAATCCCATCGCAACAATCTCTTCTAATACAGCTTCAGCTGCCTCTGCGCTTCCTCCAGGTACTAAGCCCACAGGAACCGGTGAATCTTTGATTATCTTCAAAAATTCGTTTTTAAAATCCGCTAGTGATCCAAAATCATTTTGACTGGCATTATGAAAGACATTAGCGTGTACCTTGATTGCGTCAGCTCCGTTTTCCCAAGCTAACTTAGCTAGTTCATATTCATTTCTTGGTAGACTAGCAATTAAAGTCATTTTGTTTTCTTGCATCTTTTTTAATAGTTTGTTCATTGTTCTTCTCCTGTTTTAGTTATAAGATTAATTTCTTTTTTCAACTCTTTAGCAAATTTCATAAAGCCTAGGTCATTTGGATGAACCGTATCTACAGTAAATTCGTGATAGTTCTTTCCAAAGATTTTTGAACCATCGAGAAAATAGACTAAATTATCACCTTTTTCTCTAAGATTATTTACTAGATTTCTTTGAAACTCTCTTAAATCTTTCCTTACTCTTTTCATATCTTCATCAATTTCATCAAAGAGATAAGGAATTCTTGATATGACTAATATTTTAATTTTTGGATTATTTTTTCTAATTATTTCTAACATCTTTTCTAAGGTAAGCTTTAGTTTACCGTTAGTACCTGAGTTCGCTTCATAATCAATAATAAATAAGGAAGCATTATTTATTTTTGATATGACATCGATTAATTCGGCTTCACCGAATGCATTACCAGAAAAACCATAATTCAACCATTCGACTTCAAGCATTCTGCTTAAGAGATTGGTATAGTTTAGTCCTGGTCTTGATGCACAGCCACCTTGAGTTATCGAAGTTCCGTAACAGATTATTCTTTCCTTTTCTTTAAAAGTATTGTGAGGTTTAATGAAATTACCCTTTTCAATACCAATCCATAAATTTTTAACTCCGGTATAAAGAGGAAAATTCATTACACACAAGACTTCATCATCATAATAATTTATAAACTTATGACGATATTTTGTCTCTGTAGGAACAAAAGCTGAAGAACCGAAAAACTTTAGGTTTTTAAAGTTTTTTCCAACATACAAATCAAATCCTGCTCTTGCTATTGGGGTCATTCCTGAAAGATTTGCATTTGAGTCAACTTCGACATCAATATAGATATTTTTTGCATTGGTTTTAAAATGGGCCTGAACCCCAGCGGTACAATTAGCTAATCTAGTGACATTCGGACAAAATTCCTCTAAATAAGAAACTTTATCTTTTGGCAAACGATAGAAATCGCCATTTTCTTCCAGCCAGTTAAGTCCATATAGTTTTACTGCATTACTTAATTTAACATTGTGCCAAATAATCCCTTCATCTTCAAAGGTTTTAACCGTAAAATTTTTATCAAAACTCATGATTGTTATTACCGTTTTTTCTCGTAAAGTTATCTTTGAAACGGAAATGTTCACCATGGAAATAATATCTTGTATAAACAAAAGCTCTTCCGTTTTCTAAGTAGGTTACGCTATTTAAATAAAGCGCTGGTTCTCCCTCTTTTTGGTGCAGTAGTTCGGCTACTTTTTTAGGAACAGCTCTAGCTTCAATTGCGTATTCGCAATTCCTAATTCGCCAGCCTAAATCCTCTTGAACAAAGCGATAGAATGAACCGTTAAAGATATTTTCATCTAATACTCCATACATGTTATAGGGGAGATAAAGTCGTTCATAAGCTAAAGGAATATTCTCTGAAGACCTGAGTCTTTCAACATAATAGATATTATCACCGACATGAATTTGTAAACGTTTGGCAATCATTTCATCAGCTGTGGTCTTTTGAATATTCAAAAGCGTTGTACTCACAGGTGAATCAAGTAATTTCATCTCATTGGTAAAGGATAAGAAAGAACTAGAATCTTGCTTTTTAATCTCTTTCTTATTAAAGGTCACGAACGTACCTCTCCCCTTATGTCGGTAGATATAACCGTCGACTAAAAGATTGTTAATTGCTTGTCTTACCGTCATCCTTGCCACATCGTATTTAGCGCATAATTCAGTTTCTGAAGGAATCATATCTCCTTGTTTCAATCTTCCTTCAAGAATCGCTATTCGTAAATCTTGTTCGATAATCTTGTAAATAGGTCTATTTTTCATTTATTCATTCCTACTTTCTTGCTATAAATAACATAAGTTTTAAAAACTTCTTCAAATCCACATTTAAGATAAAAATCTACTAATCCGGTCCAATCAACCATCACTTCACTAGCTCCGTTTCGAAATAAATCCCTGATAACATAATTAACAAAGTATTTACCCAATCCCTTAGATTGGTAATCAGGATCAATTCCCAAAGGACCAATTCCAGCTAAATTATCAAATAACTGATAGAGATTTAAACTGTTTGGCAAGTGCTCATTAGAACTTAATGCGCTGTTGATAAAACCGGTAATTCTTTCTTCCTTAAGCAAAAGATAAACTTGATCAATTGCGTTATTTTCTACCTCCATAAGCCATCTTTTCGAAAAGTTTTTCTCAAGAAAAGCTAAAAGTTCTTCTTTGTATTTTTCATTAGCTTTTTCAACTCGAAATCCTTTTGGCTTCATAGTAGCCGGAGGTGAATTTCTAGTTATTAAATTATAGTTAAGATATTCGCGTTTGAAACCTTGGTTGGAGAAGAAACGTTGAACTTCATCGTTTCCCTCCATAAACACCCCAGAAAATAAGCAATCCGGATCTGAACCAAGGATTATTTTATTCGCGTTTAACTTATTAGCTAGTTTTTCTCCCTCTTCAATTAATAGCTTTCCATAACCCTTAAACCGCTCATCTCTTACAACGTGAATAAAACTGATATAAAGATTGTCATCATAGAGTTTAAAAAATATTGAGCCGATATAATTGTCATTCTTAAAGACGCAAATGGATTCTTTTTCAAGGGTAAACCTTGAGTGAAACAATTTTTTATCGATGAGTTTCTCCGTTAGCGGAAAACTCTCGCCAAATTCTTCATTCCATGCGTTTAAGATAGTCTTGTAATTTGTCTTAATGTTTCGAGTGAAAACTAACTCCATTGTTTTATAAATACTCCTCTTTTTTTTCTAAATAGAAGGCGAGATTATATAATCTTCCTGTTCCGTTATTTGGATCTAAGGTAATTACTTCGCCACCTAAATTCTTATCTACACCTTCATAACTAACGATGAATGCCTCGGAAAAATCACCATTAACATTTGTCCCTAAAGGACAAAACATACTTGCGCTTCTTTCTTCAGTCATTGGCACTTTATAAATAATTCCATCAATTTCTCGGTAAAGATAGACTTCATGCCAAGCAGCATTCAATACTTCTGCATTAGTATTTAGGGTTGGTTTTGCTTCATTTGCTACTTGATCAATTGCATTAACCCGTTTAAACTCGGTTTTTAATTCTCCCATTCCGGCTGAGGGAAACTCTGGAGTTAAAAATACTCTTTCAAACCCTGCTTCTAAACCGTAAGTTTCTCTAACATTGACGTAATCTGGATTTGTAGTTAAAGATAAGAGTTCAATTCGCATTTGTAAATACCCTGGTCTAGATGAAAAAACACTCATTTGAATTGTATCTCCAGGATAGTAATAAAACTCATAATCACTAACATTAGCATTCCGATAACAGTTATTATTAGTACAA
>JBAYQC010000089.1:0-5954 GCA_041677365.1 Candidatus Izemoplasmatales bacterium
ACTTGAGAAAGAAGGCTTTATTGTCTCGGAACAAGTAGGTAAGGAGGTTATTTATAAGAATATCCAATTACTAAATCTTGTAAAAGATTAAATGCAAATTTGGAGGAATAGCCCATGAAAAAAGGATATAGTGTTTTTGGTAAGGCATATGAAGTCATGTTTCGTAGCGATCTACATGATGAAGACTCTATTGATCACTATATATTAAGAAATATGATTCTTTTAGATGAAGATTCAAAAGCTTTCTTATATAAAAAGCCACAACAAATATCAGATGACATAAAATTTCATGAACTCTATGAATTTTCAAAGCAATTTGAAGGAAGCGATACTCTAAATACAATTAAAAATATATCAAAATTTCTTTACAAAATTGTAGAGGTCTTTGATGTGCCATTTGAAGATATGATATTTGGTGGTAAAGAAAAAGAAATCATTGAAAGAGGTACAGATTGGTGCGCAGATATCTCTAGAGTTGGTTCAGCACTTTTACAGTGTTTGAAAATTCCAAGTAGAATTGTTGTGATAGTTAATAAAGATGTTGCATAAACGGTCACCAAGTTGTAGAAGCCTATATCGATGGTAAGTATATGATGTGTGATTTCTTATATGGTGTTGTTGAAAAAATCAACACTATTTACTCGGTCCATGATTTTCTTAATAAACCAATACTAATTAAAAATATATATCAATCTCATGTTAAAGAAAATTCGCAATTAGATTATATATCAGGATTATATAACTTAGCTGCAATCAGCGCATATGATATTACTAAAAACTACAACTATACTATTTCTAGTCCTAATGAATATTACCTTAGATTGATGAAATTGAAACTAAATGGTCAGTGGCAAGTGGGAAAAGACTGCTGACAAAATAAAGCAACACACAATATTTCAGGGTAAAACTCCGTAATGTATACATCAAAATCGGGTAAAACTCCGTCATAAAGACACATATGTTTTTAACACCTGTTTAACGGGTGTTTTCTTTTTTTGCTATGTTTAAAATTTTATTTAAACATTAATGATATAAAACTATTGATAATGTTATAACAATTGTATATACTATTCATGAAGGCTGGTGATTTTATGAAAACACAATTAAAGAAGATAGGAAATAGTAAAGGCGTCATTATACCAGCTGCTATTTTAAAAATGCTTGATATCAAAGAAAGCGAAGAATTTACAGTTAAGGTTGAGGGAAAAGAAATTGTATTATCAAAAGTAAATTCTTTTGATCCTAAATCACTTGAAGAGTTATTTTTAGATTATAAAGAAACTTATAAAGGCGAAATTATATTTGATGACTCTCAAGGCAGAGAAGCATGGTAAATCAGGGAGATATCGTTATCGTTGATTTTGATCCTTCACTAGGGTCAGAACAAAAGGGGAAGAGGCCTGGAGTCGTGGTAAGCAATGATATATATCATAAAAAAACAAATGGATTTGCAATTGTCGTTCCAATTACTTCTGATAAGGCATTTGAATATCCATTACATGTAGATTTGGATTCAAGGACAAAAACTTATGGCCAAATCATGTGCGAACAAGTAAAAACCATGGACACTAAAGCAAGGAATTTAAAAACTGTTGAAAAACTTCCATCTGACTTACTCGATAAAACATTAAAAATAATAAAGCTGTTGTTTTAATTTTTGATAAGGATTATATGCTTGTTAGAAGCAAACTCCATGCTGATAACATAGTAAACTTGGTTGTGACAATCTTAAAAGTGGTAGAAACTTTGTTATGACAAGACAGGCAGATTACAAAAATCGCGAAAAATCGCTTTTAATGGCTAAATATAGACGTTTTAAGCGGTTTTACACAAAGCAACTTTTCGTATATTTTAGGGTAAAATCAGTGATTTTTTATTGATTTTACTCTTTTTTTTCTGAGCGCTTTAAGAAGGTTATTAATGAATGATGAGTTCATCAAAAATCATATAACAAGGATAAAATATTAAGTAAACTATTCTCGTATGATTGATATGACTAAATATTATACGCGATATATTTTCAAAAGAACATAATTTATCATATTTATGTAAGTATATTTACGAAAGTCTTGATTTATTGTGTTTGTTCATATATACTTATATTGAGGTGAGTGATATGCTGAAAAATATAATTGAAAGAAAGCAATATTTAAGTCAATTAATAAAGTGGAAAGACCATCAAATGGTTAAAGTTATTACAGGAATTAGACGTTCCGGTAAATCTACTTTATTGTGCTCACTATATAGAGATTATTTAATTAACAACGGCATTTCGGGAGATCAAATTATTATGGTCAATTTAGAATCTATCGAAAACGAGCATTTATATCACTATAAAAGCTTATATGAACACATTGTTAATTTGTTACGAAAAGATAAAATGAATTATGTAATTATTGATGAAATTCAAAATGCATTTGAATTTCAAAGAGCAGTGGATAGTTTATTTATTAAAGACAATGTTGATTTATATATTACAGGCTCAAACGCTTATATGCTTTCTGGTGAACTTGCTACTCTTTTATCGGGTAGATATATTACTATAGAGATCCTCCCGTTATCATTTAGTGAGTTTGTTGATTCATATAACTCCGAAAAAACTATAGAAGCAATGTACAGGGAATATTTAAGATATGGTGGGTTCCCCTACATTACTCAACTATTAAATGATGAAAAACAAACGATGCAATACCTTGAAGGTATATACAATACAATTTTGAAAAAAGATGTTATTTCTAGAAATAAAGTAGCGGATATATTTGTATTAGAAGATGTTATTAGATTTGTTTTTGACAATATTGGAAATATTGTCTCATCAAAGAAAATAAGTGATACATTAACATCAAATGGTAGAAAAGTATCTAGACCAACAGTAGATACTTATTTAAATTATCTTATAAATGGGTACGCAGTATATAAAGTGAATAGATTTGATATTAAAGGTAAAGAGTATTTAAAGTCCTTAGAAAAGTACTATGTTACAGATATAGGTTTAAGAAATTATTTACTGGGGTTTAGAAATATAGATAGAGGACATGTTTTAGAGAATATAGTATATCTAGAATTAAGAAGAAGAGGATATGAAATATATATAGGGAAGTATGATAATAAAGAAATAGATTTTTTAGTCAAAGATAGCGATGAGGTGTTTTATATTCAAGTAGCTGAATCGATTAAATCAAAGGTTACATTAGAAAGAGAATTAGTACCATTAAGGGCTATAAAAGACTTTAATAGGAGAGCGATTATTACTATGGATTATGATATGAATGAATCTTATGATGGTATAAAAGTAATCAATGTCATTGAATGGCTGTTAAAGAAGGTTGATTATTTATTATAAAAATCACATTTTGTTAATATTTAAAGTGATGTATAAAATAGATAGGGTGACACATATGTGGTTTGGATACTTTATAGCAGTGCAATTAATGTACTGGGGAAATCATCGTATTGTTATGGTTATATCTTGATTCTATTACTATACTGTAGCTTCAAACTGTTATGTAGTTAGTCCTTAACTAAGTCTATAATACTCATTGTACAAGGGGGTAATAATTAATGAAATATTTGGGATCTTGTCTTTGTGGAGCGGTATCGTTTGAAATCGAAGGGGATTTTGAGCATTTTTATCTATGTCATTGTGAAAAATGTCGTAAAGATACAGGAACAGCACATGCTGCAAACCTGTTTTCTTCTAAAGCTAAATTAAAATGGCTGTCGGGTAAAGATAAAGTGAAAACATACAATCACCTTAACAAAGGACATATAAAAAGTTTTTGTGAGATCTGTGGGTCAGCTTTGCCAAACCTTCAGATGAACGGGGAACTACTTTTAGTACCCGCTGGAAGCTTAGATTCAAATATTGATATCAAACCTCATGGACATATCTTTTATGAGAGTAAGGCTGTTTTAGGATCAAGGTCTTGAAAAAATAAAAAAATATAAAAAATATCCGAATCAATAGAAACGGATATTTTTTATCTAATTTAGTTAATTTCTGAATATTATAAATGATAGATAAGCAATATAGATGATGAGAATAATGATGCCTTCTGCTCGATTAATTTTACGATTATGTGTTGTTGAAAAAATCATCACTACTAGAGTTAAAACAATCATTAATATCAAGTCTATATTTAAGTTCTTTTCTAATACTATCGGTCTAATGCTAGATGAGACACCAAGAACAAACATGATATTAAAAATATTAGATCCAATGATATTACCTAAAGCAATTTCACTTTCTTTTTTAATAGCAGCGACAATCGAAGTAATTAATTCAGGTAATGATGTTCCAATAGCTACGATTGTCAAACCGACTAAGGTTTCGCTCATCCCTAAACTAATTGCAATTGATTGAGCATTTTCTACAACTAAATAACCACCGAAGATAAGACCGCCAAGTCCGAGAAAAAACTTGAGTAAAGCAATTTTTTTATCTTTAGATGAAAGTGATTCTACTTGTTCGTGATTTTGGTTGTTTTTACTTTTGATAGCTACTTCAATTATATAATATAGAAATACAGCAAACAGTAATAATAATATAATACCATCTGCTCGAGAAAGAGTATTGCTTGAAAATCCTCCAAGGAGTTTATCTAATAAAAGTATCAATAAAGCAACACTTCCAAGCAAGGCTAGAGGGATCTCTTTGATAATCGTTTTTCTTTCTACCTTTAAAGGAGATAAGATTGCGACTAATCCTAAGATTAAAGATATATTAATGATATTACTACCGATGACATTTCCTATGGAAATCCCATCATTACCAGTTATACTAGCCGCAATACTCACCGAAGCTTCTGGTGTCGAAGTTCCAAAAGCAACGATGGTTAAACCGATAATTATTGGTGGGATTTTAAAGGCTTTAGCTAATTTGCTTGAACCATCTACGAACAAATCAGCACCTTTAATTAATAATATAACTCCAACAATAAGTAATAGATAATCCATTAATCTCACCTCGATATTTCTTTTGAAAAAGCATATTTTCCTAATTGATTATACCATATTATTTACTAAATTTATCTTAATAGCATTTCATAAGAAAAAAATGCGTGATTATTATTAAAGAATGTTCTATAATATAAAAGATGTATTAAATCATAAGGAGACTTAAGTAACTATGGTTTTTGAAATATTGATGTTAATCTGCTTTGGTTTTGCCTGGCCGACTTCGATTTACAAGAGTTTAACCAGCAAAAGCGTTGCTGGAAAAAGTGAGTTATTTATGTATATTATAATTGCCGGATACTTGTTCGGTATTCTTCACAAGATTTTTAATAATTTAGATTTTGTAGTAATTTTATATGCAATTAATGCAATCATGGTTTCATTTGACTTGGTTTTGTTTTACCGAAATAAAAAACTTTCGCAAAACAATTAATTAAAAATTTTGTTTTTTTTAGACTTTGTTGTATAATAAAAAAACCATACGCTAATAATTTGAGGTGAAGCTAAACATGAGTGGAGAAAAAGTCACATTTGACTTTAATATCAAACAGTACTATCATCAATCTAATTTAGTATACAAGACTGCACTTATTGCTGAGCTTTTTTTAATTCCGTTTTTTTGGGCAACTGCAGGTTTTGAAGTAGCTTTTGTTTATCTATTAGCGATGGTTTTTACTGTGCTTGCGATTATCATTAATCAAAAGAAGCGCTACGGTTTAGCTTCATTAATCTTTATTTTAACAATAACTGCATCATCCATTATATCATTCTATATTTTGGGACCTGGAGCTGGTTTTTCCTTTTATTTCTTTAACCTTTCAGTTTTAATTGTTTTTACCAATTGGAAGAAAGAATATAAACTTGTCGGGATTATATTAGAGATTATTCTTTTTTTGATTTCCATCTTGATTCAAAACCAAATCAATCCATTAATCGTTAGTAGTCCTACTTATCTGACACATTTACAAGTAATCAATGCATTATTTAATATAGCTGGA
>JBAYQC010000090.1:0-5943 GCA_041677365.1 Candidatus Izemoplasmatales bacterium
CAGTTAATTTAGAAGATTTTATTGCTGGACTTAGAGCAGCTATAGTAGAAGCTGCTATAGCAATTCCTGCTGAAAGCAATAAGAATCCAGCATCAATGGTAATTGGAATATCAGTTCCGCTAAATGTTGTAAACGCATAAAGCAAACCAATTCCGAGTAGAATTCCTACAATCGCTCCAAATACTCCTAGAAGTAACCCTTCAAACAAGAAGATAAAACTTGCATCAGCATCTTTAATACCCATTGCTTTTAAGATGCCTAATTGTTTTGATTTTTGCAAAACGGTAATTGCCAGAGTAGAGGATATACCAAGTACTACTGATACAATAACAAAGATTTGAATCATCAATGACGATATGCTTTGACCTTGAAGACCAGAAAGTAAAGATGCGTTCTCACTTATCCAAGTGCTAACATTATAATCATCACCAATGGCAGTAACTATCTCAGTTTTAGTTACATCTTCAGCATCGAATACTTCAACAAGTTGCATTTCAAGTGCAGCTACTACATCACCTTCACCTAAAATACTTTGAACTGTGGAGAGTTTAGCTATAGCCCAAGTATTATTAATTTCACTTACCTCAAAATCAAAGAAACCAACAACTTCTAAATCATGATTTCCTAATGTAGGAGAAGTGAATTGAACTGTATCACCGATATCAAGGCCAAGATTAGTCTTTAAGTTAATGCCGATGACAATCTCGTTATCATTTGTTGGTAAAAGACTATTATCACCGACAAGTTTATCTTCAAACTTGTATATTTTATCAGCGGTTTGAAAGTCAAATCCTCTTAAAACAGTATTTTCATTTGACTCACCACTAACCAATTGACCGCCTGTGGTAATTGTAGGAGTTATAACTGATATATTTTTTGAAGAATTCTCAGTTTGGTTAATCAAGTTGGAATAATTATCAATATATTCACTTTCATCCACAGTAATGGTAATTTGTGATCTAGAACCAATGGTCGTATCAACAAGACTTTGTTGCAAGCCGCTGATTAATGCGCCAATAAAAACCTGGACACTAACCCCAACAGCAATACCTAAAATAATCACTAATGTTTGTCTTTTAGAAGCTAATAGAAAACGTTTAGCTATCTGGAAGGCTAATTTCATATTAAGCCCTCCTTAAATTTCAAAATATCATTGTAATCATTAATAATTAAATCATACTCTAACTGTTCTAAAGTACGAGGGTTTTTCGTAGCTTGTCCGCCCAAGATTATTTTTAGGTCTGGGTTAAGACTCTTTAACATCTCGGTAAGTTTTTTTACCGCTACAACATTGTAATAATTGGTAATGCTTAAAGCTAAGAAATCAGGTTTTAAAATACTAACAGCTGAGATAATTTGCTCAGTAGGAGTATTAGCACCGATGTATTTCGCATCAAATCCCTCTAAAATAAAAAAATTTGTTGCGATAATTGCGCCAATTTCATGGTATTCTAGTTGCGGACAAGCAACTAAAATGGTCTTTTTTATACTTGGTTTTTTCTGGTTAATTAAATGAATGTATGTTGACTCTAAAATTGTTCTAATGATTGAGGTTCGTGCATGTTCTTTCCAAATACAAATTTCTTCATTATCAGAATTACAATTATAATCTGCTAATGCGGGAATTAAATATTCTTCGTAGACATCTTTAACACTCGCTCCGTTTTCAAATAATTTGTTGATGAATATAAGGCAATTGTCTTTATCTTCTTTATCTAACAAATCAATAAAACTCTGGTAATTTTTCATCATTAATCCTCCTCGGGATAATTATAGCAAAAAAAACAAAAATAAAAACAAAAAGCATGAAAATAATCTAATAAACATTATGTTAAACATTAATTGAATAAAGCAAGAGTTTATGCTATAATTTATACAATTAAATTAACTGATAAACGAGGTAAATATGAGTAAAATAATGTTTAAAGATTTAGAAAATTATTATGACCAAGAAATTGAACTTCAAGGTTTTGTAGATAAGATAAGAGACCTTCAATATGTCCAGTTTGTAATCCTAAGAGATTCAACCTCTAAAATCCAAATGACAGTTGAAAAGAACGAGGAAAACCGTCCTTTAAATGAAATTATTTCAACCCTTACAAAAGAAAGTACAGTTCTTGTTAAAGGAACTTTATTCAAACAAGAAAAAGTGAAACTTAGAGGGATGGAATTCATTCCTAAATCAGTTGAAATCACTTCCAAAAGTGAGGAAGAATTGCCAATAGATATTTTAGATTACAATAATAAATCTAATCAAGAGTTAAGACTTGATAATCGCTTTTTAGATTTACGAGTGGATAAAAACTATTTAATTTTCAAAGGTCAAACACTAGCGGAAATGGCAATGAGGGAATATTGGATTAAGAATAATTTTATTGAAATCCATTCTCCTAAAATATTAGGAACAGCTTCAGAATCTGGAGCTGAAGTGTTTTCTTTAGATTACTTTGGAAGAAAAGTTTATCTTGCTCAATCACCACAGTTTTACAAACAAATGGCTATGGCTGCTGGATTTAATAATGTTTTTGAAATCGGTCCGGTTTTCAGAGCTGAAAATTCACATACTGCTTATCACGCTACTGAGTTCACCTCAGTTGACATTGAAATGTCATGGATAAAATCTCATCATGAAGTTATGGATGCAGAAGAAGCTAAAATGATTGAAGTAATGAAGACTTTAAAGAATAATCTTGAGAATGAGTACAAGGAGTTGTTTAAAAAAGAGATAACAATACCTGAAACTAGATTTCCAAGAATACCATTCTTAGAAGCGAAGAATATTATCCAAGAAAACTATAAGTATTTTGGAGAAAAACCTCACGATTTTGATCGTAAAGAAGAAGAACTAATTGGTTTGTATGCGAAAAAGAAATTGAATTCAGATTTTGTTTTTATAATTGACTATCCTTTTGAAGCGAGACCTTTCTATCACATGTTAGATCCATTGACAAAATTGACTAAGAGTTTTGATTTGCTTTATAAGGGTATAGAAATCACTACTGGAGCACAAAGAGAGCACCGTATTGATGTTTTAAAACATCAAGCCAATTTAAAAGATATGAGTTTGGAATCCTTAGACTTTTATTTAAATTTCTTCCGTTTTGGTATGCCGCCACACGGAGGTTATGGATTTGGTTTGACAAGATTTTTAATGCGATTCTTTAATGTCGATAGCATTCGCGACGTAACTTTCCTTTATAGAGGACCAAATCGCGTAAATCCTTAAAAATATGACTAAGCTTTTTTTAAGGCTTAGTCTTTTCTCTTGATATAGATTTATCCTAAATGAATGGAAACCGATGATGGAACTAAATTATATTTATGAAGACAATCACATAATTGTTGTTGAAAAACCAGCTGGAGTTTTAGCTCAAGCAGGTTCTTTAGACTTGAAGGATATGCTAACAGAAATTAAGGCATATCTAAAAGAGAAATACCAAAAACCCGGAGCTGTTTTTTTAGGACTCGTTCATAGATTAGATACAAATGTTGCAGGTGTAATGGTCTTTGCGAAAACCTCAAAAGCTGCTAAACGATTAAATGAAGAAATTAGAAACCGAACCTTTAAAAAACAATATCTAGCAGTTGTTACAGGAAAATTGGAGATCAACCAAAATTTTGAACTTAACGATAATTTAAAAAAAGACGAAACAAAAAAGAAAGCTTTAATTGTTAAAGATGGAAAATCGGCTCAATTAAATTTTAAAGTTTTGGGAAACAACTCAAGTGATGGTCAAGAATACTCTTTATTACAAATAAATCTAATCACGGGACGATATCATCAAATCCGCTCACAACTAGCTAACTTTGGAAGCCCAATTTATAATGATTACAAATATGGAAAAGGTATAAACAATGAACCGCTTGGTTTATATGCCTATAAAATAAGCTTTAATCACCCCACACTTAAAAGTGTTATGACTTTTAAGTCGTGGCCTAAAGCTAGTGTTTTTAAACTTTTTGGAAAAGAAATTAATCAACTTGGAGGCGAAGAATGAGATTATTAGTTCTTGGTGGTGCCGGTTATATCGGCAGTCATTTTGTAAAAAGCGCTTTAAAAAATGGTTATGAAGTTATAGTGTTAGACAATCTTAGCACTGGACATTTAGAATCACTTCCTAAAAATGTTCTTTTTTACCAAGGGGATGTTAGGGACTCGACAATCTTAAATCAAGTATTTGCAGATAATAAAATTGATGCTTGCGTACACTTTTGTGCTTTTAGTTTAGTAGGGGAGTCGATGAAAAACCCGCTCAAGTATTTTGACAACAATGTTATTGGAGCGATTAAACTATTAGAAGCTATGGAAAAATTTAATGTAAAAAAGATTATCTTTTCATCAACTGCCGCAGTTTATGGAGCGCATGAAACTATGCCAATAAGTGAAGACTTTAATACTATTCCTACTAATCCTTATGGTGAGAGCAAATTGATGATGGAAAAAATCTTTCATTGGGCTGATAGGGCTTATGATATAAAATACGTTAGTTTACGCTATTTTAACGTTGCTGGCGCTTCTTCAGATGGAACAATCGGTGAGTGTCACAACCCTGAAACTCACCTAATTCCTATAGTGCTTCAAGTACCATTGAAACAGCGAAAAACTTTAACAATCTTTGGTAATGATTATAAAACCTTAGATGGAACGTGCATTAGAGATTATATTCATGTTGAAGATTTAGCTGATGCACACTTAAAAGCGTTAGAATATCTAAATGAATTTAATGAATCTAATATCTTTAATTTAGGTTCAGAAAATGGATACTCAAATCTAGAAATACTTGAGACTGCAAGAAAAATTACCAAGCATTCAATTCCAGCTGAAATTGGTGATAGAAGACCAGGAGACCCTGACAAATTAATTGCCAGCAATAAAAAAGCTAAGCAAATCTTAAATTGGTCAATCACTAAGGAAATTGATGATATTATTAAAGATGCTTGGAACTTTCATAAGAAGCATCCTTGCGGTTATAAGGGGGAAGAATAATGATTAACCAAAGAATCAATCAGTTGATAAACTATGGTTTGAAGATGAAATTTATCCAAGAAGATGACAGTTTTTATGCTGTCAATCGTTTATTAAAACTTCTGAACTTAGAAAACTTCAAGAAAATTAGTGTTGAAGAAGAAGACTTTTTTTTGATAATTAATGATATTATTGATTACGCATATAAAAATCAACTAATTAAGTTAGATACCACTAGTTCAAGAGATGCTTTTGAAGCACAACTAATTGATTGCTTGCTTCCTCGACCTTCAGAGCTGAATAGAATGTTCAAAGAAAAATATAAGGTCGGGCCAAAAACAGCTACAACATTTTTTCATGAATTTTCAAAAGCGACAAACTATATAAAAACAGAAAGGGTTAAAAAGAATCTCAACTACAAATATTCGGGAAAATACGGTGATCTTGATATAACGATTAATCTAGCTAAGCCAGAAAAAGATCCTCTTGATATTAAGTTAAACGCAACTAAAACCAATACTTACCCTGCTTGTCCTTTATGTATGGAAAATGTTGGTTTATATCAAAGTTCTTCAGGCGCTCCTAGAACTAATCATCGCGTGGTATCTTTGACACTTAATCATGAATTAGATAAATGGGGAATGCAATATTCACCTTATGCATATTTTAACGAACACCTAATCGTTTTGAAAAAAGAACATTCGCCAATGTATGTTAATCAACAAAGTTTTGCAGAATTAATTGATTTTATTAACAAATTCCCCCATTATTTAATCGGTTCAAATGCCGGACTGCCGATTGTTGGCGGTTCGATTCTAAATCATCATCACTTTCAGGGTGGTTTATATGATTTTCCGATTGAAAAAAGTAAAGTTATAGCTAGCTTTAAAAAAAGAAAAGTAATAGTTGAAGTACTTGATTGGCCTATGGCCGCAATAAGAGTTGTAGGCAATAACGAAAACTATCTTTTAGATATG
>JBAYQC010000091.1:0-5936 GCA_041677365.1 Candidatus Izemoplasmatales bacterium
AATAGATTAAATGGGAATAATACATAGACTAGATCCGACAGTAGCGAATAAAATTGCTGCAGGTGAAGTAGTTGAAAAATTAGCTAATGTTGTTAAGGAATTAGTAGAAAATTCTATTGATGCTGATGCTAATAAAATTGATATTGATTTAATTGAAAGCGGAATGAAATTGATCCGCGTTATTGATAATGGGTCAGGGATGGAAGAATCTGATGCCCTTTTAGCATTTGAAAGACATGCAACTTCAAAGATTAAAAACGTAAATGATTTATTTAGAATCCAATCCCTTGGTTTCAGAGGTGAGGCTTTACCTTCAATCGCCAGTATATCAAGAGTGAGTTTAAGTACTTCTAAAGATAATCAGGCAATTGAGATTATTTATGAAGACGGGAAGTTGATAAAAAAATCTACCGCTGTTTTAAATCAAGGTACTAAGATTGAAGTTAGTCGATTGTTTTATTCAACTCCAGCAAGATTTAAATACCTTAAATCACCACAATATGAATTATCAGTTATCGTTAACTTGATTAATGGATTTGCACTTGCAAATCCAAGCATTAGTTTTAAACTTACCAATGATAATAAGGTTTTATTTGTCTCTCAAGGAAATGATTCCGTAACCAATATTATCGCGCAAATTTATGGGATTAATGTGGCTAAATCTTTAATCTATTTTGAAGCTTCAAATCGTGATTATCGAATCTATGGTTATTTAACCAATCCAGTAGTTAACCGGTCTTCAAGAAATTATCTTAATGTGGTTGTTAATAATAGGATTATCATGAATAGTGATATTATCAGTGCTATTAGTGATGCTTATGAACAGTTATTACCAAAACATCGCTATCCAGTTGGAGTAATTTATATTGAAGTTGATCCACTTTTAATTGATGTGAATATTCATCCTCGTAAACAGGAAATTAAGTTTTCCGAGAAGGATAAATTACTATCATTGATAAAAAAAGCAGTAATGGAAAAGTTGGAGATAACTAATATTTATCAAAAACCCAAAGATGATTTTGCTCAAACAAAACTGCATTTTTATGATAATAAAAATCAAGAAGAAGTAAATAATGAAACAGAAATGATTCTTGAAGAAAATAATCCATCAGCAAAAACTGATGAATTACCTAAGCAAATTCCTGATTTAGAATATATTGGTCAATTTAGCGGTACTTATTTGTTATGGCAAAATGAAACAGGACTTTATCTTTTAGATCAACACGCTGCTGCTGAAAGGATTCGTTACGAAAAATATTTAATTCGAATGTCTGAACGAAATAAAGAGATTCAGACTTTGCTAACACCAATTATCTTAGAACTTGGAAATGATATTTTACTAGTTGTAAAAGAACATCTAGCTGATATTGAAAAACTGGGTTTAATCTTGGAAATACAAGATAATTTACTATTAGCAAGACAAATACCAAATTGGTTCCCTAAGGGTTTTGAAGAAATATATATTGAGGGTATTATCGACAATTTTATTTCCGGTAAAAACACATCTCAAGAATCAATGATTGATGATTTAGCAAAGTTGCTTGCTTGTAAACATTCTTTGAAAGCCAACCATTATATTACAAAACTAGAAGCTGAGGCTTTGGTAAATGATTTGCGTAAATGTAAAAGACCGTTTACCTGTCCACACGGAAGACCGATAATTGTAGAAATAAGCCAAAAGCAAATTGAGTATTGGTTTAATCGGGTGATATGATGGATCTAGTAGTAATTTTAGGACCAACTGCTGTTGGTAAGACAAGTTTAAGTCTAAAAGTCGCTAAAGCAATCGATGGAGAAATTATTAATGGTGATGCTATGCAGTTTTATCGTGGTCTTGATATCGGAACAGCTAAAATCTCTTCAGCGGAAATGGAGGGTGTTCCACACCATCTCTTAAGTTTTTTAGAACCTGATGAAAATTTTTCTGTAGCACTTTATCAGCGTTTGGTGAGAGAAAAAATAGCTGAAATAAAGGGAAGATTCAAAGTGCCAATTTTAGTAGGTGGAAGTGGATTGTATCTAAGTTCGATTATTGATGATTATCAGTTTTTAGGTACGGAAAGACAAGCAGAAAAAACCAGAAATTTTCAAGACAAATCCTTAGAAGAGTTAGTTGAAATCTTAAAAACTGATAAACCAAAGCTTTATCAAGTAACTGATTTAAAAAATCGCCGAAGAGTTTTACGAGCTTTAGATAAATCGGATTCAGACATCCAAGAAAGACTAGATAAATATTATCAAGACTCTTTAATCATTGGTTTAAATATGAGTCGAGATATTCTATACCAAAGAATTGATGAGAGAGTAGACAAAATGATTGAGGTTGGTCTTGTTGAAGAGGTGAAGAAACTTTTTGAACAACAGATTAACTCACAGGCAACTAAAGCAATTGGCTATAAAGAGTTATTCAGATATTTTAATCAAGAAATATCTTTTACTGATGCAGTCGCTTTAATTAAACGAAATTCAAGAAGATATGCTAAAAGACAGTTGACTTGGTTTAATAATAAACTAGATGTGAAGTGGTTTGATAAAAATCTCATTAGCGAAGCTGAGATTGTTAAAATCATAAAAAAAGAAGTCAACTCTAAGAAGTGACTTCTTTTAATGCTTATTTTTTTGGAAAAGGCCAATTATCTAAACCACCAATTAAAATATATACCGGTTGATAACCTTTCCGCATAAGTTTCTTTGCAA
Organism: Candidatus Izemoplasmatales bacterium; assembly: GCA_041677365.1. Classification (GTDB taxonomy): domain Bacteria; phylum Bacillota_I; class Bacilli_A; order Izemoplasmatales; family Hujiaoplasmataceae; genus UBA2289. The sequence goes on from JBAYQC010000091.1 coordinate 2,698, forward strand.
TTCTTTTGATTTTAGAATTATGATTGTTGTTGTAGATAAAAATCGGTTGATCATTCCTAATGAGATGTAATGATTGAAATATTTCTCGATTTGGAAAATTTCGACTTCCATTAATTCTCGATTCTAAAAAATCATCTTTACTGCGAATATCAATGAGTTGACCTTTTCGCATATTTGCTCGAAATTCTTCGGCTTCCAAGTAAATTGGTTTTATCGATGCGCGACTTCTTCTAAAAGCAAGTAGAAGCCCAAGAGCTATCCCGATACCAATAGGGATTAAATAATCAGTGATTTGAAAACTAGAAAGAAACATAATTACACCTCGTTTTTGTTAATATCTATTATAGTAAAGATGAAATCTATTGTCAACAAAGCATTTTTATATTATAATACTTAATGTTATATAAGAATATGGGAGTGAAACAATGATTACAACTAATGATTTTAAGACTGGAATAACAATTGAGTATGAAGATAGTATCTATCAAGTAATTGAATTCCAGCATGTAAAACCGGGAAAGGGTAGTGCTTTTGTTAGAACAAAACTAAGAGATTTACGCTCTGGAGCTGTTATAGATAAAACATTTAATTCCGGAATAAAAATTGAAACCGCAATGATTGATAAATCAGAAATGCAATATCTTTATCAAAACGGCGAAGTTCATGTTTTTATGAATATGGAAACATATGAACAAATAGAACTTCATGAAACTCGTTTAGAAAATGAATTAAACTACCTTGTTGAAGGTATGACTATAACTGTCATTTCTTATGGTAGTGAAATATTGGGAGTTGAATTACCAGAAAAAGTTGTTTTGGAAGTTGTGGAAACTGCTGGTGGAGCTAAAGGCAATACTGCTTCAAACGCAACTAAGGAAGCTTTGACAAATACTGGTTTAAGACTTTCAGTACCATTGTTTATCAATGAAGGAGAAAAAATTGTTGTATCTACTGCTACAGGCAAGTATGATACGAGAGCTAAGTAAATAAAAGGATGTGATTTTTTTGGAAGTTAGTCAGTCGTGGCTATTATTTCAAGCAATTGAATTTAGTCCTGCATTATTAATTTTAATGATAGGATTATTAATTGTTTCAGCATTTTTTTCAATGACTGAAACAGCTTATTCATCAGTTGGTAGGCTAAGAATGAAGACTTTAGTCGAGCTGAATAAATCAGGCTCGAAAAAAGCGTTGTGGATAGTCGATAATTTTGATAAAACTTTAACAACACTTTTAGTGGGTAATAATCTAGCTAATATCGGTTTAGCCTCTGTTAGTGTGCTTTTTTTCAAAGGACTTTTTACTAGTGTCGAAAATGCAGATACAGTTATTACTTTGATGAATACCGGGGTTATGACGATTATCATCTTGATTTTTGGTGAAATACTGCCTAAAAGTGTAGCTAAAACTAATTCAGAGAAGATTTGTTTGTGGGAGTCGAGAATTATTTATTTTTTAATTAAAATTATGATTCCGATTACTTATCCATTTTTGATTCTAAACCGTAAAGTAACTGCAAGAATTGATACGGATAATCGAGTCTCTGTTACTGAATCTGACTTAGAAACTATTATTGATACCATGGAAGAAGAAGGTTCAATCGATGGCGAAGAGGCAGATATGTTACAAAAGGTTTTAGACTTATCGGAAATAAGCGTTGAAGAGATTATGACGCCTAGAGTTGATATGGTCGCAGTTGATGTAAATGATGATATCAAAACTATAACCGATACTTTCTTTAAAAATAAGTTTTCAAGATTACCTGTCTATGATACTAACACGGATAACATTATCGGTATACTTTCCGAGCGAGATTTTTATACTAAATTGATTAAAGACCAAAATATCAATTTGCGAAGAATGGTTAGAGATCCGTTGTTTATTCCATCATCTACTAAAGTTGATGCACTGATTGAGTTACTACAGACAAAAAATACTCATATAGCGATTGTCGTTGATGAGTATGGTGGTGTTGACGGTATTGTAACTATGGAAGACGCTTTAGAAGAACTAGTTGGTGAAATTTATGATGAGCATGATGACATTACTGAGACTATTACCAAAAAAGATGATTACAACTATATTATCAATGCTGATTATGACTTAGAAGATCTATTTGAAGACCTAAACTTAGGTAAGCCTCCAGTTGCTGATTCAACAAGTGTCGGCGGTTGGTTGTTTGAAATGTTCCAAGATATTCCTGAGGTTGGCGAAGAAATTGAATATGAAGTCAGATATAATCAGGAATATGATGATTTAAGCGAATTAATTAAGGAAGATAAAGCGATATTAGTATTTAAAATATTAAGTGTAACAAAACGCAGAATTAAATCTGTTATGATGACAATAAATGTTATTGATTCAGAAGAATAAGTGAGGATCTCCTCACTTTTTTATCAAGGGGATATATGGAAAGATTACAAAAAATACTGCAAAAAGCAGGTGTTGCTTCAAGAAGAAAAGCTGAAGATTTAATTGTTCAAGGACGAGTAAAAGTTAACGGAGTGGTTGTTAACAGACTCGGTAGTAAAGCAAGCTTTAGCGATATAATTGAAGTTGATAACAAAAAAATTAAAATTGAAGACCGTGTGTATTATTTGCTTTATAAACCAAGCGGGTATATTTCAACTACTGATGATCAGTTTGACCGTAAAGCTGTGGTTGATTTACTTGATGTTAATGAGCAAATTTTTCCGATTGGAAGATTAGACTACGATACCACTGGGGTACTGATTCTAACCAATGATGGCGACTTCGCTAATATGCTTATGCACCCTAAGTATGAGATTGAAAAAGAATATTATGTCAAGATTACTGGCTTACTAAGAAAAGAGTCATCTCATATTTTGAATAAGGGTTTAGAAGTAGACGGAGAAAAGTTAAAACCAGCAAGGGTAAAAAACGTCAAATATGATGATAAAAAAGAAAACACCTTCTTGAATATAATTATCACTGAAGGAAAATATCATCAGGTTAAGAAGATGTTTCAGGTATTAGGTCATGAAGTTTTACGTTTAAAAAGGGTAAGATATGGTTCAATTACGCTTGATGGACTTTTTGAAGGACAGTTTCGTCCTTTGAAGCCTCATGAAATAAAGACTTTATATAATTTGGCCAATAACCAATAATGTTTTTTTTACTAAAGTCAGCGTTTTTTTGTAGTGAAAACAAAAAAATATGTTATAATGTTTAAGATGTTGAGGAGGTTTTTATGATTGGTCATGCTTTAGCAATTGATG
>JBAYQC010000092.1:0-5771 GCA_041677365.1 Candidatus Izemoplasmatales bacterium
AATATTTGTTTTTATTTATTTTATGATAATAGTATTATCACAACTTTAACATTTTTTGATTAATTACTCCTCATTATTTGAGGTGTTTTTATTCAAAATTATTTTAATATACTTGTTGAAGATTAGTTTTAATGCTTAAATAAATTATCTTTATTTAGAAATGAGGGTGTCTGTCTATGACTGTATTTCATTGGTTATTATATATATTTTTAGCTGTGCTGACACTAATACCATTAGTTAGAATAGATCTATTCAATGTTAGTGAAAAATACAAGACATTTAAATATTTGAGTATGGTGATATTTGTTTGGAGTTTAATCATTGGCCTCAGGATAGTTTTAACTAATTATACAGTTGTATATTATTTATCACTGACAATTAACCCCTTGATTTATTCCTTCACTGTGCTTACGCTTATTTCAGTTATGCACTTTTTAGAAAAAAGAGTACCAAGAATCTTAAAAGTAATTTTTTTGACAATATTGATTTTGGAGATTGTTCTTTCTTACACAAACGCATACCATCAGTTAATTTTGCAGATAGTCCCAGAAAATATTAGCAGTTATCAAGATTTACTTAATGCTGAATATGGAATACTGTTCTACGTTCACACAGCTATTTGTTACTTAATATTAATTATTGGATTGGGATCAATAATTTTTAGATTCTACAGAAATTTAGTAAGGGATAAAGATATTGTTCCTTTTGTGTTAATGATAGTTAGTTCTTTTTTAGGTATTGCAATGAATATTATTCATATCTTTGTTGTTGAGTTTGTAATTGATCCAACCTATATTACCGTTGTTGCAGTAATAACCTTATTATATTTGATTTTCTTAATCCGGGATCTAAACATTATTTTAAAACTAGGAAATAACGAATTTATTTTGGATAATTTAAGAGAAATATTTTTGTTAGTAAATCATCGTGGGATTATTGTGGCAGCTTCAGAAGAATTTAAGAATAGGTTTGATTTTACCTGCGACCACCAAGTAAGTTTCAATGAAGTTAAAAGAAAGATGTCAGAAAAAACAGTTATCTTTGAAGATTTCTGCTCAATAGATTCTAAGTTTGATAACTCAAAAACATATCTTAATTTGGTAGAAAGAGATATTAAACTTCCATTTTTAAAGCAAAAAGGCAAATTTTATATTTTTTATGATGATACAGATAATCAAAGGAATATTTTTGAGTTGAACTATGTTATGACACATGATTTGATGACTAAGTTATATAACCGAAATCATTTCGAATCCTTAGAACCAGAAATTGAAGATAATTATGATAACTATGCTTTGATAATGTTTGACTTGGATGGACTAAAATTATTTAATGACTATCTAGGACACGAAGCCGGTGATGAACTGTTAATTAGATTTTCAAAAAACCTTACTCACATTACTAAGGATGACGATAATCTTACTGCAATTAGAATGGGTGGCGATGAGTTCTTGATGATTGCTATCAATAAGGACATGAATGATATTGAAGAATTAATATATGAATTAAAGAGTCTCTGTATAGATACTGATCCGTTAAAAAATATTGGATTTTCCTATGGGTATGCTCAAAACAACTTTTTGAATTTGCCTTTTAAAAGGGTTTTAAGAGAAGCGGACTTTAAATTATATTCAATGAAAGCTTCTAGAAGAGAACAAAAAGAAACCTTGACAAAATATCTAAAAAAATTTAGTAAAGATAATTTAACTGGATAATTATTATCCAGTTTTTTATTTGTTGATAATCTTATGATATAATACTATAAGATTAATAACGAGGATTGAGTTAACGAATGAATGAACTAAGAAATAAACAAAGACAATTTAATCAAAAAATTATAGGGTTTAGCATACTGCTTTTAGCGGTTATATATTTTTTTGGAAAAGTTATTTTCAATACAGAAAGTATCACAGTAATAACATTAAGCGTGGCGAGTTTGAGTCTGTTTTTGTATGGTTATTATATAGTGTTTAAAGAGCAAATGGCTTGGAAAAAGATTAAAATAAATTTCTTAGATATAGACTTATTGTTTGTAGCATTAGCTGCAATCGCAACTTACTACATCGCTACAGTATTTTCACTTTCGGTTACAATATCATCTAGCATGATTGGTATTATTGGTTATAGTGTATTAAAAAAACACAGCTTTGCAATTTATTGTGGAAGTTTCGCAGGTATGAGTTCAAGTTTGATATTTAACTTTTATGAAATGATGTTAATTGCCCTTTTATGTGGGATTATATTTATTATAATCAAGAATATGTTAAATGGTTGTGGAGGAAGGCTAGGATCAATAGCCTTTGCATCAACATTATTAGTCGGAACAATTTTTGGAAAGACTACTTTAAATGTTGATGCTAATTACCATATTTTATTGCTATTTCTTTCTGCTTTCTTAAGTATTTCTGCTGCCTATTTGTTAAGAAAAAAGTATAACTACTCTGTAGTTATGGCTTCAGCTTTACCGAGTCTATTATATGCGATAATTTTCGAATTATTCTTTAAAGACTTCAGTGTTTATCCGGCAATATTTTTTACTGCTAGTTTTGTAGGTATGGTTGATTTAAGAAGAATTCCTAACTTTAAATATATCCTAATTTTAGCGGTATTTATGACAATAATATTTTTTGTTTTTTTTAATTATTATAATGGATATGGTGGGAAAATGGGGATGTCAGCTTTTATAGCATTGATTAGTATGATTGGTCTTAAAAGCATAGCAGGTAAAACAAAAAGATTTATTTTAAAACAATCCTAAATCATAATGTTTGACCAAAAAAGACTTTTAAAAAATGTCTTTTTAATTTTAACCAGAAAGATGAGAAATTAAAACTTTTTTTATGGTATAATTTTTATGAAGGTGAAGATATGAAAACAAAGAAAATTGTAGTTATTGGTGGAGGAGCCAGCGGTATCATTGCAGCCCTTTCAGCTAAAACTGAAAAAAATGAAGTCATTATTTTAGAAAAAAATAATCGAATAGGTAAGAAAATTCTTGTTACTGGGAATGGTAGATGTAACTATACAAACATAACCTTAACTGAATTAGATTATAACCACCCTAACTTTGTTAAAAATATTTTTTCCCAGTTTTCAGTTAATGAAACACTTGATTTTTTCGAACAGATGGGAATTATTGCTAAAATTGAAGAAGAGGGAAAAGCATTCCCGTTAAGCGAACAAGCATCAAGCTTTCTTGATGTGTTTTTGTATGAACTAGAAAAAAGACAGATAAAATTAGTAACTAATTTCGATGTCAATAAGATTGTAAAAAGAAAAGAAACTTTTCAAATTATTAGTAAAGATAAAAATATTATTAATGCAGATAAAGTCATTATTGCTACAGGTGGTAAGGCAATGCCATTAACAGGTAGCGATGGTTCTGGTTATGATATTGCTTGTAGTTTTGGCCATAAATTGATTGATGTGTTTCCCGCTCTGGTAAAACTTAAACTTGATTCTCCATATTTAAAACAGCTATCTGGAGTAAAAATCAACTCACAAGTTGATTTAATGGTTGATGGTAAAGTCGAACAAACTCAAAACGGAGATATTTTATTCACAAATTATGGAATAAGTGGACCGACAATTTTAGAGTTAAGTAAAAGAGCGAATGAATTATTGCTAGAAAATAAAGATGTTAAGCTTAGAGTTATTCTAGTTCAATCAGTTCCGAAGGCAAAAATCATTAATCGAATTTTCAATTCTTTAGGAAATCCAATTGATCAAACTTTAATTGGTTTAGTTAACAAAAGATTCATTAACGTATTAATCAAGGAAGCAAATATTGATAAAAATAATACATTAGTAAAAAATCTAGATAAAAGTCAAATTTATAATTTAGTAAACTTATTATACGATATTAAGTTTAAGGTTATAGGAAGTCTTGGCTTTGAAGAAGCGCAAGTTACTTCTGGAGGAATAGATACAAACGAGATTAACTCGTCCACTATGGAATCGAAGATTGTAAAGGGAATGTATTTTTCTGGAGAAGTCATTGATATCGATGCACGTTGTGGAGGATATAATTTGCAATGGGCTTGGTCAAGTGGTTATATAGCGGGGGAAAATGCTAGAGAGAGTGCGGAAAATGATTAGGATTAAAGAAGTAAAACTAAGTTTAGATCAAGCTTTGACCAAAAAAAATGAGATTGAAGAAATAAAAAAATATCTTAATAAGAAATATCAGATTAAAAGCATAGATAAGTTAAACTTAGTTAAAAAAGCTATTGATGCGAGAAAGAAAAATAATTTACATTTTGTTTATACAATAGACCTTATTACTAATGATGAAAAAAGACTTTTAGCGCTAAAAGACAAGGATATAAGTCTTTCTAAAAAAAATGATTTTGTAATTAATGATTTCGGTAATGTTAAGCTTAAACATCGACCAGTAATAGTAGGGTTTGGTCCCTCAGGTATTTTTGCAAGTTACTTACTTGCTATACACGGATTTGAACCAATAGTACTTGAACAAGGCTTAGATATAGATTCAAGAGACCAAGCTTATAATAATTTTATCAAAACAAGAAAATTTGAAAAGTCAGCTTCAATTCAATTTGGAGAAGGAGGAGCTGGAACTTATTCAGATGGTAAGCTTACCACATCAATCACAGATATTAGAACTCAGTTTGTATTAGAGACTTTAGTAAAATTTGGCGCTGATGAAGAAATTTTGTATTTTAGCCGACCACACGTAGGAACAGATCGTCTTAAAAATATCGTAAAAAGCATGAGAAAAGAAATTATTAGATTAGGTGGAGAGATCAGGTTCGCTTCTCAATTTACTAATTTTGACACTGTTAATGATGAAATTTCTCGAATAACTGTAAACAACTCCCAAAGCATCTTAGTTGACTGTTTGTTACTAGGAGTTGGTCATAGTTCAAGAGATACTTATGAATTATTGAGAAGTAAGGATATTAAACTTTCAAGAAAACCTTTTTCTATTGGGCTTAGAATTGAACATCCACAAAGTTTAATTAACGAGAGTCAGTATGGTAAGTTTGCTAATCATCCAGCTCTTGGAGCCGCAGATTATAAACTATCCTATCATGATGATTCTGGCAGAAGCGCTTATACGTTTTGCATGTGCCCGGGAGGTTATGTTATGTGTGGGACCTCTGAAGAAGAAGGTGTTGTTACTAATGGTATGAGTGAGAGCAAAAGAGATAATGTGAATGCTAATTCAGCAGTTCTAATTAATATAAAAACAGATGATTTTGAAAATAAAGATGTGTTAGCTGGGATGTATTTTCAAAGGGATGTTGAACGGAAAGCTTATGTTTTTGGTGGTGGAAACTATAATGCACCTATCCAATTAGTAGGTGATTTTTTAGCCAATAAGGTCTCCGTTGACCTAGGCAGTGTGAAACCTAGTTATAAACCTGGAACCACTTTTTCAAACTTTAATGATATTCTTCCTAATTTTGTTAACAAGACTTTAAAAAATGCAATTATCAGTTTTGATAAGAAAATTAAAGGTTTTGCAATGAATGATGCAATTTTAACTGGGATAGAAAGTCGTTCGTCTTCACCGATAAGAATTATTAGAAATGATAATTTTGAGACCAATATCAAGGGTGTATACTCAATGGGTGAAGGAGCGGGGTATGCAGGAGGCATAATGTCATCAGCTGTAGATGGTCTAAGAATTGCTGAAACTATTATTAAAAACTTTTCTCCTGCTTAAAAGCTTTTGTGCCAATTATTTTTTAATCTAAAGTTTATTTGCTATAATAGTTTTTGCGAGGTATTTTATTATGGAAAAA
>JBAYQC010000093.1:0-5761 GCA_041677365.1 Candidatus Izemoplasmatales bacterium
GCATCAATAGAATTTTCTACTAATTCCTTAACAACATTAGCTAATTTTTCAACTACTTCACCTGCAGCAATTTTATTCGCTACTGTCGGATCTAGTCTATGTATTATTCCCATTTAATCTATTCCTTATCGTCTAACTTCTTAATTTCTTCAGAAATATCATTAAGAATATTAAGTGCCATTATCGGCGTTAGATTTTCTAATTCAAGTTTTTTAATTTGCTCAATTATCCCTTCATACTTCTCGGTCTCTTCTTGCTCAATGCTTAAAGAATCGAGATAATTAAACAAATCGATAGTTTGCGGTTTGATAATATTCTTTCCGTGATTCTTTTCCAACTCATCAAGTATATCGCTAGCACGTTTAATAATATTACTAGGTAGTTTTGCAAGTTTAGCCACATGAATCCCATAACTTTTATCAGTTGGCCCTTCTTCAACTTGATGCAAAAAGACAATATTTCCTTTTTCTTCTTTAGCTTTGACATGAATATTTTTTAAAGATTTCAATTCATCAGCTAGATAGGTAAGTTCATGATAATGAGTTGAAAACAAAATTTTACATTTTATTTTATAATGACAATACTCAATAATCGCCTGAGCTAAAGCCATTCCATCATATGTAGCCGTACCACGTCCGATTTCATCAAATAAAATCAAACTATCTTTAGTAGCGTTCTCTAAAGCGTAGTTGACCTCTAACATTTCTACCATGAATGTCGATTTTCCACTGGTTAAATCATCACTAGCACCAATTCGGGTAAATATCTGATCAAATATTGGTAACTCACAAGCTTCACAAGGAACAAACGAACCTATCTGTGCCAAGACGATTATTGTTGCTAGTTGACGCATATAAGTTGATTTCCCGCTCATATTTGGCCCAGTAATCAAAAGAATATTATTATCTTTATCCATAGTAATTGAGTTAGCTACATAAGGTTCTTCTAAAAACGCTTCTACTACCGGGTGTCTTCCTTTAACAATATTGATAGTTGAATCTTCGATTAAAACTGGTTTAATAAACCTGTTATTCATCGCAACTATGGAAAAAGCTATAAGCATGTCGACTAGAGCAATATTCTTGGCTAAGGCTTGTAAGTCATAAGTTCTTTCTTTAACCAACTCTCTTAATTTAGTAAATAGTTCATATTCTAAATCGATAATAGAATCTTCTGAACCTAAAATAATCGCTTCTTTTTCCTTTAACTCATTTGTGATAAACCGCTCGGAATTTGAGAGAGTTTGTTTACGTTCGTAACCAAATTCATCTTTAACCAAATCTAATTGTGATTTTGTAATCTCAATATAGTAACCAAAAACACGGTTATAGCCAATCTTCAGCTTTTTAATATTAGTTCTTTCACGTTCTTTCTCGACAAAGGTTTCTAACCAATTTTTGGCATTATGTCTGATTGATTTTATCTCATCTAACTCTTCACTAAACCCTGGCTTAATTAAGTTACCTTCCTTTATTGAAAGTGGTGGATTATCAACAATCGCATTTTCTATTTCTTCTGCTAAATGTGAAAAATCAGGAATGTTTAAAACGATTTCCTCAGCAAAACTATTATTTAATTTAACAAGATTTTCTTTAATCTTAGGAATCGCTAAAAGTGATTTCTTTAGATTAACCAAGTCTTTTGCATTAGCATTACCAAAAGATACTCTTCCAACAATTCGTTCTAAATCATAAACTTTTTTTAGTTCGTCAATTATTTCTTGTCGAACTACAAAATTATCATTTAAACTTTCAACGAACTGATAGCGCCCTTGAATTTCTTTTTTCTCGATTAAGGGTCTTAAAATACTCTTCTTTAAGAACCTAGAGCCCATAGCTGTTTGGCATTTATCTAAGAACCAAAAAAGTGTGTTATTGCTTGATTTTGAAGTGAAAGTTTCTGTAAGTTCAAGATTTTTCTTTGAGTAGTTATCAATTCTGAGATATGAAGTAGATTCAAAAACTTGAGCTTTTTGTAAGTGAAGAAGCGTCTGTTTCTGTGTCGCTTCTAAATAGTTGATTAATAATGAAAAAGCGCTGATTAAATCCTTATCATAAATTTCGTTAATTAAATTACGATAATATTTCTTCAAAGATAAGTCATCACTAAAAGAAATTGTTAACTCTTGATTTTTTAAATTAGTTTTTAAGAATTTATCTTTAAAATTATTCGTAATTACAATTTCTTTAACATCTAAATTCATGATTTCACTAAATAGAATTGACCTGTCTTTAGGGATTTTTTCGAGATTTATTTCCCCTGTAGATAAATCAGAATACGCTAGAATATAAATCTTAGTTCCTTCATAAATTGCGGCTATGTAATTATTGCTTTTTTGTAAAATCGCTCCATCTTCAATTATTGTTCCTGGAGTGACTAATTTTACGACTTCTCTTTTTACAATTCCTTTTGTTGAACTAGGATCTTCAACTTGTTCAACAATAGCAACTTTATATTTTTTTTCTACTAATTTTTCTAAATATAAACTAGCCGCATGATAAGGCACACCACACATCGGTACTCTTTCACTAACCCCAGCATCTCTACCGGTTAAAACTATTTCAAGTTCTTTTGAGGCAACGATAGCGTCTTGGAAAAACATTTCATAAAAATCTCCGAGTCGAAAAAAGACTATATAGTCACTATAGTCTTTTTTTATCTCTAGATACTGTTGCATCATCGGGGTATATTGGCTGATTTCAAGCTTTTCCAATTTACTCCTCCTTTTTAAACATATAAAATAAATCAAATAAAACTTTTAGCCTGTAATGAGTGGCCACAAATAAGTATAGAAGGCCCAACCGCCTACGGCTAATATCAATATAATTACAATAATAGAAATAGCAATTCTTCTATGACGTTTTTTATAATATTTTTTAATGATTAAATTAATCTTTTCATCGAGTAGTTCCTTTTCTTCAGGAGATAAAATTGAAGCATCCGCTAGTTTAGGTTCCTCTTCAGGCATGATTTCTTCTTCAACCTCTTGCTCAACAACAGCTTCAGGTTCTTCTTCAACTGGTTCTTCCTTAACAATTGGTTCAGGTTCTTCTTTAGTAGATTCTTCTTCAATTACTTCTTCAACTGGTTCTTCCTCAGTTACTTCTTCAACCGGCTCTTCTTCAACTGTTTCTTCTTCAGTCATTTCTGAAGCAGTCTCTTCTTCAATTATTTCTTCAACAGAAAGAGTTTCAACTTCATCATGAATTTCTTCAGTATATACAGTATCTTCCTTTTCCTCAATAATATCTTCTTCAACAACTTCTTCATCTGATGCTAAAGGTATATGATAATCGAAGAAATCATCTTTTGGATAGTGGTCATACATTCCTAAAGAATATTTAATAAACTCAATCATATCGGTTTTCTTTAAATCAATCGATATTTTAAAGCCATTTTCTTTGGCGTAGATTTCTAAATCTAAAACTGAACGTATTTCCAATAATTCTTTTTCATCATCAGATAATCTGAATTTATGAGTAAGCATTTCAACTAAAGTAGTTTTATTGATTCTTCTAGGAATCTTTACTCCATACTTGGTTCCAAGAGCACGTAAGTCACCCAAGGTGTATGAAGTTAAAAGTTCATCATCCCATTCAGAAATTTCAATACCATCTAAAAAGCCGTTTTGCTCATAGAGAATTCTATCCATAATTTCCCTAACGCCATGATAGGATAATGTTTCCATATCAACAGCGTAACTGTGCTGGAGCTGTTCTAGATCAGCAAAGAAATTATCTTTGATTACTAAAGCTTCTTTGTTTAAATAAATTAAATTCAGCAACATTTCTTTATATTTTGCAACATCGAAGTTTAAGTTATAATCACTAATCATTTTTTCTAAAAGGAAAATCGAAAAATTATCATAACCTCTTAATCGATATTTCTGCTCGTCTGTGTAATCATTATAAAGTTTTTCCGAGAAAACTTCGGTTCTAATTGTTTCCTTAACTAAAAACCGATGTACATAAAGCGGTATTCGAACATCGAATTTTTCTAGTAACCGAACGATTTCATTGATGGGGATTGCTACTAAAAGCTTGGAAAAGTCAAAAAATTCTTCTTTAGATTTAAATTTAACCATTATATCACCCTTTAACTTCAAGATAATATAATCTTACTACAAAATATTATATATTTCAATAGAACCAATTAAATTTAGCGATTTCCTTTCATTTTTTTAAAATATAAAAAAAAGAAACAGATTTACTCTGCTTCTTTCTTAACGATTTCGCCATCTAAAGACCAAGTTTTGCTTTTTACAACCTTAACTTCAACGATTTTACCAATTAAACTATCTGGACCGTTAAAATTAACTAATTTATTATTTTCTGTGTATCCACTTAACACATCTTTATTAGTTTTTGAATAGCCTTCAACTAAGACTTTTACGGTTTTACCTTCAAAACGTTTATTACCCCTTAAGTAACCTTCATTTACCAAATCATTTAGAATATAAAGTCTTCTTTTCGCTTCTTCAGGAGTGACATCATTTTCATATTTAGCTGCTGGTGTTCCTTTTCTAGGCGAATAGATAAATGTATAAGCACCTTCGAATTTAGCCTTTTTCACTAGATCTAAAGTTTCTTCAAAATCTTCTTTAGTCTCAGTTGGAAAGCCAACGATAATATCAGTCGTTAAACTAACATTTGGTACCTTTGCATAAATCCGATCAACTAAGTCTAGATATTGAGCTTTAGTATATTTACGGTTCATTTTCTTTAAAACCGAATCTGAACCAGACTGAACTGGTAGATGAATATATGGCATGATATTTGGATATTTTGCAATACAGTCAATTACTTTATCGTTAAAATCTTTGGGATGAGAGGTGGTAAAGCGAATTCTTTCAATTGGCAGTTTACCAAGATCTTCTAAAAGGTCGGAAAACTGATACACTTCATCGGTAAAATCTAACCCGTACGAGTTAACATTTTGCCCCAAAAGAGTTATTTCCTTGTAACCACGTTTGATTAAGTTCTCAACTTCTTTAATGATGTATTCTTTTCTTCTTGACCTTTCTTTTCCTCGGGTATATGGAACGATGCAATAAGTACAAAACTCATCACAACCGAACATAATATTTACCCATGCTTTAAACCGATTTTCTCTAAGTTGCGGTAAGTCCTCAACTATGTCTCCTTCTTTTGAATAGACTTCAATCAGAGGTTTTCTCTCTTTCATCACATAGTCAAGATATTCAATAAAACGATTGATATTATGAGTCCCAAAAATCAAATCAACATGTTTGTATTTCTTCATTATTCTCTCAACGACTTCTTCTTCTTGAGGCATGCATCCGCTAACAACGATAATCATATTCGGGTTTATTTTCTTAAAACTTTTCAATCTTCCAAGTTCACCAAAAACTTTGTTTTCAGCATTTTCCCTGATTGCACAAGTGTTAATCAGAACTAAATCCGCTTCTTCAATAATCTTGGTTTTTACAAATCCTTGTTCTTCCAAAAGTCCTTGTATAACTTCTGTATCAGCTTCATTAGCTTGACAACCATGAGTTTGGATTAAGTATTTTTTCCCAACTCCAAGATTTTTAATCGATTGGTTCTTATGATAATTTATTGTATCAACTTCACTTTTGCTGCGTTTTCTCGCAACACTTAGGTCAGGTTTGTTTATTCTTTCCATTATTTCTTGTATACTCAAAATAGATAGTTTTATTGTTTTGAGTATACTTATCCTTTCTCTTTTGAATTGATTTTTTAAACAATAAAACTTAATATAATGTTATAGGCGCTGTGAA
>JBAYQC010000094.1:0-5587 GCA_041677365.1 Candidatus Izemoplasmatales bacterium
AAGATTTCTTAAATAGTTTAACCGTCTTTGGTCCAATGTCTAGTCCCATTTCATCATCTAAAATATCTTTATAGGTTGTGATGCGATGAGCAGCGTCAGCGCTAAATTCTTTAGACACAACTAAATCAACCGGTAAGATTAACTTACCATTTGCTTTATCTAAGAGTGATTTAGCTAAATCTAATTTATCCTCTTCAACAATTGAAGTTCCAATATTATAGCCCAATGCTTTCATAAAGGTATAAGCCATACCGCCACCGATAAGGACTTTATCAGCTTTCTTTAATAAGTTTTCGATAACACCAATTTTATCGCTGACTTTAGCTCCACCTAAAATCGCTACGAAAGGTCGATCAGGATTTTCAACTGTTTCGCCGATAAAGTGTAATTCTTTTTCCATTAAATATCCCGCAGCCGCTTCTTTTAAACTAGCAATTCCTACGTTTGAAGCATGTGCACGGTGAGCAGTTCCAAAGGCATCATTGACAAACACATCACCTAACGAAGCCCAATAAGCACCTAATTCAGGATTATTTTTAGATTCTTTTTTACCATCTAAATCTTCAAAACGGGTGTTTTCCACCATCACGATTTCGCCTTCACTCATTTCATTTATAGCCGCTTCTAAAGCTTCTCCTCTAGTTTGCGGAATAAAGTTTACCGGTTTATTTAATAACTCAGCTAATCTTTCAGAAACCACCTTTAAAGAATTTTTCTTTAAATCTTCTTCGGTTTTAATTCTACCTAAGTGAGAAAATAAAATAACCTTAGCGTTTTCTTCCAACAAATACTCGATTGTTGGTAACGCTTGAAGAATACGATTATCATCAGTAATAACTCCATCTTTGATGGGTACGTTAAAATCTACTCTAACTAAAACTTTCTTACCACTAACCGCTAAATCTTCCAAAGTTTTCTTTTTCATAAACTACCTCCTATTATTTTCTTTTTCTTGCACAAGTATTATACTAAAAATCACAAGATATTTCTACAATATTGTCTAAAAGAAACTCGTTAAATTTTCAAAATGATTTAAAATTATTCGAGCTTTTTTTATTTGGTTCATAAAAGCGCATTCTTGATTGATTTTTAATGAATGCCCATGAACGAAATTAACAATTATAAAACTCTGCCTTTTTTCAAAACTTTTGATTGCTAGGTAATTCAGATAAACACTCTCAGGCATTCGATAACTTATTATCGGCATTAATAGAGTTTCTTTATCAATTAGTAAGGGAATTTTACTTTTAAACTTGAAAATTTTTCTTGTAGTTTTTTCTAGAGCACTTAGGGTAGTTAAGTGAAAGAGTAATTTCTTATTAATGTACTTTTGAAAACTTATATCTTCTGATAGATATAAGTTATCTTTAGCTATATACAAGATATTATCACTTTTTTTAATAATGTATTCTAACATATTGTGTGCCTCCAGTTTAAATATAACATATAAACTCATAATCTGACTTTGAAAAAAATACCACTGAAATCTTCAGTGGTATTAGTCGTAATTATTAATATTTTTAAAAAACTATTTTACAATTCTTAATTCGGTTTCAGGATCAAAGAAATGCGCTTTTTTCATTTTGATAGCTAAATCGATTTTTGAACCGATGCTTAAGTCTGATCTCGCATCAACCTTAGCGATAATATTATTATCAGCGATAGCGATATGAATATTAGTTTCAGCACCTAATAACTCAGCTACATCAACTGTGAAATTAGCTGATGAATCTTTTAATTCTTCAATGATTCTTGGTTTATCAGACATATCTTCAGGACGGAAGCCAAGAATAATTTCTTTGTCTAACATTGATTTTTCTTTTAAAAGTTTGAAATGAGTGTCATCTACCTTTAATTTTAAGTGTTCACAAACAAAGATTCCTTTTTCATCAACTTTTCCTGGTAGGAAGTTCATAGCTGGAGTACCAATAAATCCACCAACGAACATATTGTTCGGGAAATCATAGATTTCTTTAGGGCTACCGATTTGTTGGATTCTACCATCTTTCATAACTACGATTCTCGTTGCCATGGTCATCGCTTCAATTTGGTCATGGGTAACGTAAATTGTTGTAGTTTCTAGTCTTTCATGCAATTTAATTAATTCAGCACGCATCGCAACTCTTAACTTAGCGTCAAGATTTGATAATGGTTCATCCATCAAGAAAACTTTTGCATCACGAACGATTGCTCTACCTAATGCAACTCTTTGACGTTGACCACCGGACAAAGCTTTTGGCTTACGATCTAGATAAGAAGTTAAACCTAAAATATCCGCTGCGTTATTAACTCTTTTTGCGATTTCAGTTTTTGGCATTTTTCTTAATTTAAGACCAAAGGCCATATTATCGTAAACTGTCATATGTGGATAAAGTGCATATGATTGGAAAACCATCGCAATATTACGATCTTTAGGCGCAACATCATTTACCATTAAATCATCGATATAAAGTTCTCCAGAAGAAATTTCTTCTAACCCAGCTACCATTCTTAAAGTAGTTGATTTACCACAACCAGAAGGTCCAACAAAAACGATAAATTCTTTGTCTTTAACTTTCAAGTTAAAATCAAAAACTGCTTGAACACCATTGTCATAAATTTTGTTAATATCCTTAAAACTCAGTGTTGACATAATTACCTCCAATAATATTTTTCTTATTTAAAGCAATTATACAAAAAAAAGGGAGTTAATTAAATGGGCAACTTGCACAAATTAACTCCTAAACAATAAATATATCGCTAAACCTTCTTTAAAACTCTTAATATTTATTCCACTCTTGTCAATAAAATTATCCAATCGATAATTAAGGGTGTTTCGATGTAAAAATAGTTTCTTTGATGCTAGGGATGCATTGAAATTATTTTCAATGAAACCAATGGCGGTATTGATGTTTTCAATTCCGATTAAAGTATAGTAATAATCTTTTAAACTGTTTTTTAAATCTGTTCGTTTATTTAAACAAACATTGGTAATTAAATCACTTATGCTATAAACTCCGTAATTAAGTTCGTTTAAGAAGTCGGTTATTAATAACTTTTCAATTTCAAAGTTATCGGGTAGATAAAACCCGATAAAATCCATGATGAATTCCTCGAGGAAAAACTCTCTTAGTTTTTGTAAGTCTGTTTTTAGATAAGGTTTTTTAAAATCAACTGCTAAAAGTTTTTTTTCAAGACTTATTGAAAAGACGCCTTGATAATTCCTTAAGAACGTTTTTAATTCTTGATATTCTAAATCTTTTCGGTAAAAAAATACGCGTTTATTCATCTTTTGTTTTTCCATTTCTAGTTTGTTAAAAAAAGGAACCGCTACTTGCAGTTCCTAAAGATGATACTTAAGCTTTTATAAACTGCTCAACATCCATCACAAATATCGTCGCTCCGCCAACTTGAACCTCTACGGGCATAGAGGAGAAGATACCGAATTCAGAAGATATAGCGTTAGGAACTAACTTGGTTCTACTCTTTGAAGTTTCTGAGATAACATTGATGCACTTATCCAACAAGTCATCTTGAACACCAACGATTACTGTAGTGTTACCACTCATCAAAAAACCACCTGTAGTAGCTAATTTAGTAACGAAGAAGTTCTCTTGAATCAATTTTTTAATTACTTTTGAAGCATCTTCATTAGAGACAATCGCCATCACTAATTTCATTATCTAACACCTTCCTTTTAGTTATTTTAACACAAACTAAATTAAAGTAAAATATCTTTAAGAAAAAAACTCTCAATTTATGAGAGTTTCTTAGCCGATTGAGCCAGTCATTTCCATCTTAATCAACTGATTAAGCTCAACTGCATATTCCATTGGTAATTCTCTAGCAAAGGGTTCAATAAAGCCCATGATAATCATTTCTTTAGCTTCTGACTCACTTAAACCACGACTCATTAAATAGAAGAGTTCATCATCACTGACTTTAGAGACTGTAGCTTCATGTTCAATTTGACCTTTAAAATTCTTAACAATATTAGTTGGAATAGTATCGGATGAAGATTCTCGATCAACTAAAATTGTGTCACACTCAATTTTTGCTTTTGAGCCGACAGCATTTTTCCCTTGAGATACTATCCCGCGGTAGTTAACCTTACCGCCTCTAGTCGCTATTGATTTTGAAACAATTGAAGAGGTGGTATATTTACCCAAATGAATCATTTTCGCTCCCGTATCTTGATACTGGTTCTCACCAGCAAAAGCGATAGTTATTGTTGTTCCTTTAGAATAATCTCCTTTTAAAATACAAGAAGGGTATTTCATATTAAGACCAGAACCGATATTCCCATCAATCCATTCCATATGCCCTTTTTCTTCCACTAGCGCTCTTTTTGTGACGAGGTTGATAATATTTGTAGACCAGTTCTGAATCGTTGAATAACGGCATTTTGAGCGTTTTCCAACATATATCTCAACAACCGCTGCATGCAAAGAATTATTTGAGTATATCGGCGCTGTACAACCTTCAACATAATTCAAACTCGCTTCATCATCAACAATAATTAAAGTTCTTTCAAACTGTCCCATCTTTTCCGAATTTATCCTAAAATAACTCTGAAGTGGTTTATCAATTTTTACACCTTTGGGAATATAGATAAACGATCCCCCACTCCAAACCGCTGTGTTTAATGCAGCATAACGGTTATCACGATAACTAACAGCTTTGGTAAAATATTCTTTAAAGATTTCTGGATATTCCTTAAGCGCGGAATCGGTATCCAAAAAGATTACTCCTAAATCATTTAGTTCTTGGATAGTGCTATGATACACCGCCTCTGATTCAAACTGGGTGGTAACTCCAGAAAGATATTTTTGTTCAGCTTCTGGAATACCGAGTTTTGCAAAGGTATCTTTAATCTCTTGAGGAACGTTTTCCCAATCGCGTTCAACTCTGTCCGATGGTTTTATATAGTAGATGATATCGGAAAAATCAATTCCTGAGAGATCAGGTCCCCAACTGGGATCTTTAATCTCATAAAAAGCTTTTAAAGCATCTAATCTAATATCAAGCATCCATTTTGGTTCTTGTTTTATTTCCGAGATTTCTCTAACAATTGCTTCAGAGAGACCTTTTTTAGTTTGTTTAACAGATTTAGATTCGGTTTTAAATCCATACTTATATTCATGATCGAAATTTAAATTTTTCTTATCGCTCAAGCTTGTTCACCTCGTTTTTCTAAAAGTGCTTCCTTAAAAGCAACCCAGGCAATAGAGGCACATTTTATCCGTGCCGGAAACTTATTGACTCCGGAAAAAACTTCGGCTTCTTCAAAGTCAATAGTTTCATCATAGGTCTGGTTAGAAACCATCTTTAAGAAATTTTCAGCTATATTCAAAGCTTCTTCTACAGTTTTACCGACAACGATGTCAGTCATTACTGAAGCAGAGGCTACAGATATCGAACAACCTTTTGCCAGTTGAAGACAGTCAGTTATAATTCCGTCTTTAACCTTTACCGATATAACAACATCATCTCCACAAGAGGGGTTTTTTATTCTTACATTTTGATAATCACTTGATTCTTCAAGACCTTGATGTCTTGGGTTTTTATAATGTTCCATGATAACTTCACGGTAGAGATTATCTAAATT
>JBAYQC010000095.1:0-5556 GCA_041677365.1 Candidatus Izemoplasmatales bacterium
ACTGGATAAAGTGGATTAGCTTCTTTATAAGCGTGTTCAACTAATTGATCTAAATCATTTTCTTTAATTGAACTTAAGAAGCCTTTACTGATACTCATCTTTTCATTCATTTCGCGTATCTTTCTTATTATTCTAGCGGTTTTTTCTTCGTCACTAAATTGTTTTTCATCAAAAACATAATCATAAATTTCACTAATTTTCCGGTAAATGTTATCTCGATAATAATCTAATACTTCAGGTAAAACTATTGCATTTGCTAGTCCGTGAGGAACATCATAAAAAGCACTTAGGGCATGTGATAGTGCATGAACGTTTCCAACATACGCTCTAGTAAAAGCTACTCCAGCCTTATAGGCTGCCATTTGCATTTTCTTTAAAGATTCTTCATCATGATTATATGCTTTTTCTAATTCTTCGAAAATCATCTTGATTGCTTCAAGAGCATACATTTTAGTCTTTTTCGTATTGCTTTGTCCAATATATGCCTCAATTGCGTGAGTCAATGCATCCATTCCAGTAGTGGCTATTATAGAACTTGGAAGCTTTTTTACAAGATTGATGTCTAAAACAGCATGGTGCGGGATAAGGTTAGGGTCCATAATTGCATACTTTTGTTTTTTATCTTCATCAGTAACCACGGCTGCAAGCGTTGCTTCAGATCCAGTTCCAACAGTTGTGGGAACCGCGATTAAAAGTGGTAATTTCTTTCTGACTTTTATAATGCCTTTTAATTTTGAAAGTGGCTTATTTGGTTTTACGTGTCTTATCAACACGAGTTTAGCCAAATCCATTGGTGAACCACCACCAACAGCTATCATCCCCATCGCCTTAAAATCTTCATATTTAGAGTATGCTTTATCTACTTGTTTTACTTCAGGGTTTGGTTTGGTTTCATCATAAATTAAAAATTCGATTTCTTTTTCTTTTAGCGCTTCCAACAAGTTATTAATTAATTTCAAATCAACAATGTTTTTATCAGTAACGATAAAAACTTTTTCAATTTTTTTATCTTTCAATATAGAGGGAATTTTAGTTATTGCACACTCACCTTCAATTAAACTAGGCTCTCTGTAGCCGATAAAATAAGCAGATAATCTTAGGGTCTGTTGGAAGATTCTTGCCAAAAAATTATACATAGTGTCATCCTCCTATTCAACTAAAATTTAAACTGGTTTCTTCCGCTTTTTTTCGCTTTATACATCAAGTCATCAGTTCTTTTAATCACATCATCAGCAGTCTCAAGTGGTTTATATTCTACTAATCCCATACTTACGGTAAAATTATCTATTTTAGGCATCTTAGATTTTCTTATAGACTGATGCAATCTTTTTCCAAACTTTATAGCTCCATCTAAATTGGTGTTTGGCAACAATAAGAAGAATTCATCGCCTCCATATCTAAACAACATGTCATCCAATCTTTTTTCATCATTAATCAATTTTGTAAAAGCTATTAGTACATCATCACCAACTAAATGTCCGTGAGTATCATTAATCTGTTTAAAATAATCGATATCAACCATCAGAAGTGAAAAAGTTATGTTATCACTTTCAAATAATTGTATATGTTTTTGAAGTTCGGTGTAAAGAATTCTACGGTTGTATGTCTGAGTCAAAGCATCTTTTTCGGCGAAAAATTTTAATTTGTTTTCAGTAGCTTTAGCCTCAGATATATCGAATACAATCCCTTGCAAGAAAACTGGTTTTCCAGACTCATCCCTTTCAACAACTACACCACGATCATAATACCAAATATAATGGCCCTTTCGGTGTTGGATTCGATATTCAACTTCATAAGCGGGAGTTTCTCCTCTTAAATGTTTTCGCATATTATCCATAACTCGGTCATAATCGTCTGGGTGCAATTTATCAGTAAAGAACTCAAATCCAATCAGACCCAAATTTTCTGGATTATATCCAAGATTTTGGGCCTTTAAATCATTGAATATTACTTTGTTATCTTGATAATACCAAAACCATTGACCTAAATTCCCAGCCCATTTGAAATTACCGAGAAAATCATTACTTTCTTCTTTTAAAGTTTTTTCTAATTTAGTAACATAATCTATAAGTTCTTCTCTACTCCATTGTTCAAATCGCTTACTATCCACAGTTTCACCCCTTGATATTAATTTATTATATCTTAACTTCTTTAGATTTATTTTATGCTTATATATTTATAATACAACATTTATAATAATATAATTGTGAAAATAATAATAAAAACTAGGTTTTTGCAAATTTATAAGGTACTGTCAAGAATTTTGTAAGTTTTAATGGAGCAAGTTGCTAATTATCATATATAACGATTATTCCAATTATTATAAGCTTTTTATTCCAATTAAAAATAGAATCGATGTAAAAAAGCATAAAATATACTCAAAAAAGGTCAGAATAGACCTTTTCATTGAGTGTAACATCAAGTGTAATTATGAACTTTATTGCTTGATTCAATAAAATAATCAAAAAAAATATGTTTCTACAATAGCAAATAAATAAAAAAAGCCAATCTTTAACCTTTGATAGGTAAATATTGCCTTTTGTTATTATTTATTAACGGCTTTGTTAAGCCGTTTTTAAAGAAAGCAATGTCCACACTTTCAACATGCGTTGAGTGCACCATATCGCTCGAAAATATGATGTTGTGTTTACACTAGAAACATCAAAACAGCCATTTTATGTTTACACACACAAGCAGTGAAAAAACCTAAGAAACATTTTTATAAGTGTTTTAATACAGTATTGCCTTTTCTTCATGTGTTTAATAATGTTTTTGTGCTAGATGTTTATATTTTGATAAACCACAAAGTAATAATCGATTGTCTATTATTATACTTTTTTAAGAGCTATATTTAATAATGGAGGGTTTGCATTTGCAGACCCTCCATTACTACGTTATTTCTTATTCATATTTTTTTGATATATTTCCATGTTTGGTTCTGTCTTCTTTGAAAGTGCATACCAATTAGGTGATAGAGCAGTTATTCTTAAAATGCATTTCTTACCATGATGAATGTCAACCCTTGCTGATTTCGTTACGCTCGTACATTTAACATACTCATATTCTTTTACTTTCCCAAAAAAGTTTCATTGAGCAAAGGTGGATCTATCTAATTTTATTTCCCAAACGACATAATACCATACAAACATCATACTAAAAATCATCAATATTGAAAACACTGTAAGTGACGAGATTACAACCCAAACAATACAGTCTATAATATCTTTCATTGCTGATTTACGTGGTCTAGTCGCATACTTATTGAGTTTCTTTGAAATTTTCAGTATGTCTAATCTATTAGTGTTTAAGTGAATTTATTGGTATAACAAAAACACCATCCGGTCGTTTATACGCATACTCTCCTAAGCCACAAATCACACATAATACAGTTGGTGATTGTTTATTATTCGTTTGATCAAGATTCATTTTAATTTTCAAGAGATTTTCTGCTGCTCTATCAACTTGATTATGTCCCAATTTGATTTCGAATGCTCCCCATTTGCCATCATCAAATTCAATAACCGCATCAATTTCATCACCTGTATCATGATGTCTAAAATGATATACAGATCCTCTATTTGCTTCAGCGTATATTTTTAAATCTCTAATGACCAAAGATTCGAAAATAAAACCAAAGAAGTTCAAATCTTTTAATAACATGGAAGGACTCATCTCAAGTGCAGCGACTGCCAGTGAAGGGTCAATAAAATGCCTTTTCGGAGATTTTGCTACACGAGTGCTAGAACGATAGTTCATATCGTATGCTTGCTGATTATCGATGATAAATAATCGAGTTAAGATATCTAAATATGATGCAATTGTATTTGGATCAATCACATCACCATCAAACTCTTTTATATCCTTAATTAGCGTAGCGTTACTCACTGATGTAGCTACATTTCGTGCGAGCGACTTAATTAAAGCTTTTACTTTTTTCGAATCTCTCTTTACACCGTCTATTTTGGTAACATCGTCTGCCAAGATTGATTTAAGATATGATCTAGCAATATCTGACGCTTGTTTTTCATTCATCCCCAATGAACCTGGCCATCCTCCTCGAGTTGCTAGGTAAGCGAGTTTGGATAAGGTTATCGCATCGGTTTTGGTTGTTTTTAGTGTGTTGTCAAATAACATTTTCAATGATACAGAACCATCTGAATCACCTGATTCATATAACGACATAGGTCTCATCATGATACGGTCAATACGTCCTGTTCCACTATGTAAAACACCAAACGATTTAGGTGTAGATGAACCTGTTAAGATGTACCGTCCTTTATTTTTAGTTTTATCTACTTCAAATCTTACAGCATCCCATAAGGAAGGTACTTCTTGCCATTCATCGATTAATCTAGGATTTAGTCCTTCTAAAACAATTGAAGGAGCAACTTCAGCAAGCAATCGATTTTGAAAATTGTTTTGAGGATCGCCTATATATACAACACTATTCGAATGATTCAATGCAGTCCATGTTTTTCCACACCATTTAGGACCTTCGATGCAAACTGCACCAAAAGACGATAATTTAGATTTAACGATATCATCAATAATTCTTTCCCTATATTCCAGTTTTCTTAATGACACTTTGTCTCACTTCCTTCAATAACTATTTTAAACCATTCATTGCTTTTAGTCAATATCATACAGTGGTTTTCGTCATTTATATTCAGTATTATTTGACAATTATATCCGATAGTTTTAGTCTTGTCTATTTGAGGGTAATAAATAAGAACAAATAACCCAATCATTCAAATTGTTGTATACTGAAAAATCAAAAATTTACTAAATACGCAATTGAAATGGAGTCTTTTGCACTATATTGACAAAGTTTTTTTTATTTTAATGAAGTGTTCTGTAATGCTTCCAATTCAATTCTTAATAGTAAATATATTGCATAAGACAAAATCGGAGAAAAAAGTGCATTTTTCGTTAAAATAAAATATGTTCACACAATGGCCGAAATTTGCACGTATAGACAAAACAAACCATCGGATACCTATGAATGTCATCTGATGGCTAATTTTTATTAATATTGGTTAAAAATGTAGTATTGTCAAGGATGTGTCAAATATATAACAACTGCTATTTTAATGAAAGCAACACAATAGACTCAACCTGCGTTGAAAAAACCATATTGCTTGCAAAATCGACCTTGTGTGTACTCAAGTAACATCAAAATGCTATATTTTATGTTTACACATACAAGTGCTAAAAAACTAAAGAAACATTTTTTTATTTTAAATTAGATAATAAAATAGAATCTAGAAAATCATTTTCAATCTGTTCAATTTTGGTAGCGTACGTTCTTTCAATTTCACTTAATAAGTCATAACCCTTGAATGTATAAACTGAAATAAATAATTCTCTACCATAACGATTGATTAGGTATTTAACATACGCTCCAGCAATCGGATATGTAATCTCGTCTGTATGATTTAAAAAGAAATCATTCTGAATTAGATCTATAATGCTTAGATATCTATCACTTTTTAGCAACAATCTTACCCATTCATCGTTTGATTTATTCCACCACACTTTATCAAAGTACATCGCTAA
>JBAYQC010000096.1:0-5515 GCA_041677365.1 Candidatus Izemoplasmatales bacterium
CTTATAAGCAAACAATCATTCTGCAAATTACTGGACAAAAGATTATCTACGATATCAGACAAGATATTTTCAATCATATTGAAAGATTGTCGATTGCTCAATATAATAATGTTCCTATTGGTAAATTAGTTACTAGAGCTACATCTGATGTTGATACCTTAAATATGTTATACACCAATGTAATTATTAGTTTCTTAAGAGATATTTTAACAATTGTTGGTGTCTTTGTAATTATGTTTATTAAATCACCAATCTTAGCGCTTTACATTTTAGCGCTTACCCCCGTTATATTCATAATATCTTTTGTTTTTAGGAAATTTTCTCGTAAAGCATACCGTAGAGTTAGAGCTAATGTATCAATAATTAATGCCTTTCTTTCAGAACATCTATCGGGAATGAAACTTATCCAAATCTTTAACCGTGAAGAAAGAAAATACCAAGAGTTTGTTGAAAAAGATAAACAACTACGAAACTCACATTATCAAAGAGTTATCGCATTTAGTTTATATCGACCAACAATGTATTTACTGTATATTACTGCGATTATTATCATAATCTTTGTTGGAGGGAATCAAGTAATCGATGGCGTTATCACCTATGGGATATTATTTGCGTTTACCCAATATACCCAAAGATTCTTTAACCCAATTCAAAATTTAGCTGAACAGTTTGATACCTTACAATCAGCCTTTACTTCTGGAGAAAGAATTTTTGAAATCTTAGATCGAGAACCAATAATTCAAGATGATCCTGAAGCAATCGAATTAAAAGAATTTAAAGGTAAGATTGAGTTTAAAAATGTTTGGTTTGCTTATAATGAAGGTGAATGGATTTTAAGAGATGTTTCCTTTATAGTTCAACCAAAAGAAACCATGGCTTTAGTAGGTGCTACAGGTTCTGGTAAAACAACAATCATATCTTTGATTGTCAGAAATTATGATATTCAAAAAGGTGAAATATTGATTGATGATATCAATATTAAAAAAATTAAACTTGATAGTTTAAGAAGAAATATTGGTCAAATGCTTCAAGACGTATTCTTGTTTTCTGGTACAATTGAATCCAATATTAGAATGAGAGATGAAAACATTACCGACGCTGAAATATTGGAAGCTTGTAAATATGTTAATGCTGATCAGTTTATTCAAAAACTACCACAGAAATACGATGAACCAGTAAGAGAAAGAGGAAATAATTTTTCTTCTGGCCAAAAACAATTATTATCTTTTGCTAGAACTTTGGTGCATAAACCTTCACTGATGATTCTTGATGAAGCAACAGCTAATATCGATACAGAAACCGAAAAATTAATTCAAGAATCTTTGAAGAAAATGATGAGTATCGGTACGACTATAGTTGTCGCTCACCGACTTTCTACCATCCAACATGCTGATCAGATTATTGTCATGCGTAAAGGAAAAATCATCGAAAAAGGTAATCATCAAGAACTGCTTAAAGAAAAAGGCCATTACTATCAACTATATCGTTTGCAGTACGATAAGAGTATTACAGAAAATATGGAGTTGGCTAATTTAAATCTTAGTTAAAATCAAAGCGACTTAAAACAGTCGCTTTATTTTTAATTAATAAATAGTTGACAACGCAACTAATTTACTATATACTTATTTAGAAGTTTAATATTTTAGGAGAGAAAGAAATGGAAAAACGATATGACTATATGATTAGTAAGTATCAACACCGATTTTTAGAAGATAAATTTAAAAATATTTCGATTGCCAGATCAGAAGCTCCGTTTTTAAAGATTATTTATAAGAACGGGTCAATCAAAATGAATGATCTTATATCGAAATTGTTCTTTCATAAATCACACGCTACAAGATCAATAAATAATTTAGTAAAGGGTGGATATGTAACCAAGGAAAAAGATCCCGAAGATCTTCGAAGTTATATTCTTACAATAACTGAAAAAGGTGAAGCAGTAGCGAAAAAAATTATCAAGGCTTTAAATGAATGGGAAAACTTAATGGATAGTTTTTTAGAAGATGAAGAAAAAAACTTCTTAAAGAATTTAGAAAAGAAAATCTATGAAAAACTAAAAGCGGTTTTCAATGAGGATGATAAAAATGACTAAACTATTAAAATATTTAAAACCATATTGGTTAAAAGTAATAATAATCTTTATCTTAGTGTCCTTCGTAGCTATCGGGACACTGCTTTTACCGGATTATATGAGTGATATTATCGGTGAGGGTATTAACGCTGAATTTCAAGAATATAATCCAGTGACTGAACAGTTTGAAGTGGTTGAAGAATGTGATTTGGAAGCTAATCCCGATACTTGTAAAGTTGTCCAAACCTCTAACTTTGATATTATAATCAAGTATGGAAGTTATATGCTTGGGGTTACTTTAGTTAGTTCTTTAGCTTTTATTGGTATGATGTATCTATCGAGTGATGTCGGGGCTAAAATGGGTAGAGATATTAGGAAAGATTACTACCGAAATATTACCAAAGTTTCAGTTTTTGAAACTGATAAGTTTGGAACTTCTACCTTGATAACAAGAGCTTCAAACGATATTTTGCAAATCCAGAACTTTATTACAATGGGGTTAAGACTGTTATTTCGCGTCCCAATTGTTTTTATTGGTGCTTCGATTTTTGCGTTCCAAAAATCTCAAGTTTTAAGTATCCCAATCTTTATCGGAGTCTTAGTTTTGACCATACTTATTGTCGGTGTGTTTATACTAGTCGTTCCATTGTTCAAATTAGTTCAAAAAAGGATAGATAGACTCACTCTAGTGACTAGAGAATCAATTAAAGGTGTAAGAGTGATTCGCGCTTTTGGACAAGGTGATAAGGACTTAGAAAAATTTGAAAATCGGAATCAAGAATTAACAGATGTTAACTATAAAGCCGGAAAAATCATGGCATTCTTAAATCCAATGATTAATTTACTATTCAACGCGGTAATTATCGCTGTAACCTACACAGCTTATCAAATGGTAATAAAAGGCAATTTAGTTGATTATCGTGGTTTAGGTGATGTTAGTGCAATAATTCAATATACAGTTTTAATATTGTTTAGTATCTTGATGTTGACCTTTACATTTATCATGTTTCCAAGGGCTCAAGTATCAGCAAAACGTGTGGTTGAAATCCTTGAGTTAGCAACATCTGTAGAAGACACAACTGGAGAAGAATACGCTGATTATAACTTCTTAGGTAAAGTTGAATATAAAGATGTTTGTTTTAAGTTTCCGGATGCAGAAGTTAATGTTTTAGAAAACCTAAATTTTACCGCTAATCCTGGAGAAACCATTGCGATTATCGGTTCTACCGGATCGGGTAAATCAACTGTAGTGAATCTCTTACCAAGATTCTTTAACACCAGTTGCGGTGATATTTTAATCGATGGTATTCCAATCAAGGATATCAAGTTATCCAAGTTAAGATCATTAATCGGTTTTGTACCACAAACAGCATCATTGTTTTCTGGAACTATCAGATCAAACATAGCTTACGGAGTAGATAACCCTAGTGATGAAGAAATTAAAAAAGCAGCGGAAATCGCTCAAGCTAGTGAATTTATTAATGAAATGGAAGATGGCTATGATGCAATTGTTGAGCAAGGAGGAGTGAACTTCTCCGGAGGTCAAAAACAAAGACTTTCAATAGCTCGAGCAATTATTAGAAAACCGCGCATTTATGTGTTTGATGATAGTTTCTCTAGTTTAGACTTTAAAACTGATGCAGCTTTAAGACAAGCTTTACAAACTCAAGTCAAAGATGCGACTGTCTTTATCGTCGCTCAAAGAATTGGTACAATTATGAATGCAGATAAAATCATTGTTTTACAAGAAGGAAAAATCGTTGGTTACGGTAAACATAAGGACTTATTAGAAAACTGTGAGGTCTATCGTGAAATTGCCTTGTCACAACTTGAAGAGGAGGAGATATCATGAGTAAAGACTTAAATAAAAACGCAGAAAAAACTCCAAAAAAATCTACTCATAAACGCGGTCCTGGCCACGGAATGCCTCTAGGAAGACCAGCAGAGAAAGCTAAGGATTTTAAAGGCACAACGAAACGCTTAATTCGCTATCTTGGAAATTATAAATGGCAATTAATCTTACTGGTAACTTTGGTAATAATTGAAACCTTATTAGCGGTTGTAGCTCCTAACTTTTCTCGATATATCATCAATGATTTGCAAAGGATGATTAATGGTTCTTTAACTCGTGATGAAGGCGTAGCCACAATCACAGTATATTTTATAATTATAATCATCTTAAACCTTTTGCGCTTTGTAATGTCGTTGTTGATGCACTTAATTGGTAATAAAGTTAGTATCTATATAGGTAAGAAAATGCGTAATGATTTACGTGAAAAACTTGAAAAATTACCGATGAAATACTTTGATTCCCGACCAACAGGTGATATATTATCAGTTTTTTCTAATGATGTTGATGTAGTTACTAATTCTATTCAACAGAGTCTAATGAATATCATCTTCTCTTTCTTTTATATATTAGGTGTTTTGGTGATGATGTTTATCATCTCTTGGCGATTGACAATTATTGCACTATTAATCCTACCGCTATTTATTCTGGCGACTAGGACAATAGCGAAACGTTCACAAAACAAATTTATTCGTCAACAAAAAGGTCTGGGTAACTTAAACGGCCATATTGAAGAAGTATTCTCTTCAATAAAAATAGTTAAATTATTTGGTAAAGAAGAAGATTCATATCAAGAGTTTAAAGGTATTAACAACGAATTAGCAGATGATATGAAAGGTGCTCAATTCTTAAGCGGTCTTATTAGACCGGTTATGGAGTTTATTTCAAATATAGGCTATGTGGCTGTTGTGATTGTTGGTGGAATTTTGGCTGGAGCTACTAATCCACTATTGGTTGGAGATATTACAATCTTTATTACCTATCAAAAAAACTTTGTGAATCCAATCTTGAACATCGCAAATGTAATCAATCAATTACAATCAACAATCGCTGGTGCGGAAAGAATTTTTGAAGTGTTAGATGCTGAAGAAGAAAACCAAGAAGTAACCAAATTAGAAATCAGCGATAATAATTCTGAAGGTAGAGTCCAGTTTAAAGATATTGATTTTTCATACAGTGACGATCAAGAATTAATTACCGATTTAAATTTAGAAGTTTATCCCGGAAGACAAATTGCTATAGTTGGGCCAACAGGAGCGGGAAAAACAACTTTAGTTAATCTTCTAATGCGTTTTTACGAAGTGAAATCAGGTCAGATTCTAATCGACGGTGTTGATGCTAAGGAATATCCGAGATCATTACTTAGAAAGCAATTTGGTATGGTTTTACAAGATACCTGGTTATTTTCAGGGACTATTAAAGAAAACGTAGCTTTTGGAAAACCTGACGCAACTGATGAAGAAGTTATTGCAGCTTGTAAACAAGCTCATGTTCATCACTATATCGAAACCCTGCCAAAGGGCTACGATACAGTTTTGAAAGAAGATGCAGATAATATTTCTAAAGGTCAAAAACAGCTTCTAACCATTGCTAGA
>JBAYQC010000097.1:0-5492 GCA_041677365.1 Candidatus Izemoplasmatales bacterium
GCTTCTAAATAAAATTCAAAATTCTCCTCTTCATTACCCAATACTTCATTTTTCCAAGAACGTGAAGAACCAAATAAATAACCCGATAATTCTTCAAAAGGAATTTCACCATCAATGTAAATATTCTTACCGACAGCTAGACCATAATTTTGATTACGAAGTACCTTTAATGCGATATTGTAATAACCACTTACCGCTACATCAAACTCATAACTGACCTTAGTACCGCCTCTAGCCATTGAACTTCCATCCAATTGATTAAGAACGGTATGTTTATAAGAATAAGGGGTCATTGCACTTTCTTTATAGTAAGATGATTTCACTTCTAAATCATTTTTGTAAGAAAAATTTTCACCTTGAACAGTAATGATTTCATCAGTTGTTGTAGAAGGTTTATCCTTGTAAGAATCCTGATATTCTTCATAGCTTATTGAATCTGGCTTCCCACGAAAATAGAAACTACCGATTTTTACTGGTAAGTTTAATGCTTTAATTTTAATTTCATTCCAACCATCATTAAGTAAAAACTGATAGTTATCGCTAAACAAAGAGTAAAAATCACTTAAGTATAACTTTGACCATTCATGTACTGACGAAGATTTTGGTAATAATTCGTTACCATAACGGTTGTATCTAACTTCTTCATCTAAAGGCTCTAACTTCCAAGATACATCGATTTGTAATTCACTCAATTCATTGTAAAGGATTTGATCATTAACCATGACTTGAATTGTTGGAATTGTGTAGAAGACTTCTGGCATAAACAGATCAAAACCAATTTCATAAAGATTATTACTTTGAGCGTTATACCTAATAACTATCTCTTCATTCTTGTCAAGTTCAACGACATAGCTGTTATGATAATCAGGATCAATATAAATTTGTGAATCATTAATCGCCTGAAAAGCTGATAACAATACCCTGTCTTCAGATATATTTGCATAATCGTAAGTTTCTAACCAAGAGGTTAATTTTCTTGCATATGTGTTCTCTCTAAAACTTGAAACATCGAAACTGTCTTCAGTATCAAGAGATTCTTCCAAATTTTGGTAAGCCAAAACGGAGGATATTTTAACAACTCCTCCGAATATGAAAATAATTAATAGAAATCCTGTAATCAATAATTTTTTCATCATGGCCTACCTTTTTTTATTGTTTTTTAATTTAAGTCCTCGATTAAAGCATCTAAGATTTCTCTAGCTTGAATCATCGCTTTATTTGCTTCTTCTTGCACAGTATCCTTAATCGCTGCATAAGTTGTTTCACCAGTTGTAGTCTGGTAGAGATATGGATAGACAATACTATCAGCTTCATCCCAACCTACAGTTTCTTTATTAATCCAAAATGCACCATTTTTTAACGATTCGATAAATTCTGGGGCTACAAATCCTGGAGCAGTAATTCCATAAGGAATCTTTTCCCAAATTTCATTCTCACCATAAGCGTTAATACCGTAATCAACGATTGGATATCCATAGTTATTTGCAGAAACGTATACTTGATCAGAATAATCTTCGAATAATTGATATCTTGTTAATAATCCTTCTTGACTGTAACTCATCCATTTTAAGAATTGGTAAGCTGCAGCTTGGTTTTCACAAGTTGAACTAATTCCAGCAATATCAGTGTTACCACCAGTGATTCCATTTGGTCCCGGATAAATATCCCAATTAAACAACATTTCATCGAAATGATCTTTAATTGACCATGAAGCTTCTCTCCACATTGCAACTTTACCATTATATGTTGGCGCAAATGCTGGGTCTAAATACCATTCTTCTAATGTTTCTGGGCCCAATTCACCCACAACATAACCAGCATTTAAACCATCTACCATTCTATTCATCGCTGATAAGAAAACCTCATCACCAAAATTAAACTGTTGACCATCATAAGAGTATGATTGCCATTTATTAGCATAGGTAAGTTCTTCTTGAGTACTAGCTGCTTCTACCTTCAAGACTTTAGGTAGTTCACGATTATAAAAACTTGTACCATAGATTCCTAAAATATGATAGTTTTCATTAGTGGTTGCTTGAGCGATACTTTCCATTTGTTGATAAGTCCAATCATATCCTGGAGCTGCTATTCCAGCAGCTTCTAGAATGTCAAGATTAACTATCCATGGTGTAGGATAAATAAAGGTCGGAATCGCGTAGCGTTTATCTTTATAGACACCTAA
Organism: Candidatus Izemoplasmatales bacterium; assembly: GCA_041677365.1. Taxonomy (GTDB): domain Bacteria; phylum Bacillota_I; class Bacilli_A; order Izemoplasmatales; family Hujiaoplasmataceae; genus UBA2289. Next base: position 2,183 of record JBAYQC010000097.1, read on the forward strand.
ACCTTTAACTGAATTAAAGAAATATTCTGTATCAGAATCATTTTCGTAAAATTCAGTAATATCAGCTAAGATATTGTAAGGTAAGAAACTTGCAATACGATTAACCAAAAATACGTCAGGCAAAGTTCCTGATTCAGATGCAGCTACAAAGTTTGCATCCCATTCTTCACTTGAGGCACCCATCAATTGAATGTTTACCGTAATATTAGGATATTTGTTCATAAATTCATTGATCATCAATGACTCAATCGTTACGATATCTTCTGATGTATGTTGCCAAGTTGAATAAGTAAGCGTAATTTCTTCTTCAGTCCAGTCTTCAATGCCATTAGCATCTTGATCCCAAAAAGTTGGGACTGGAGGAAGTGTAGTTGTACTTTGAGTGTTACTATTAGGTTCTGTAGTGTTTCCGGTGCCACCACCAGTAGTTGATTGGGTAGTGTTAGTTGTTGAATCACCGTTACATGCAACAAGCGCTAAACTAAAAACTCCCATCAAACATAAAATTATAAATTTTTTCATAATATTCTCCTTTATCTAACTATAAATGCGTAGTCTGTCGCAAAAGACAAACCAGTAATTTCTAACATACTTGAGTTTACTGTAATTTGTGTATCACTGATAATTTCACCTGTAACAGTGTCGTATACTATCAATTGATACTCGCCATTATTGAAGGGGATTTCAACGGATATGTTTTCAATTACCGAAACATCCCTATTCCAATAATTCCAGTTCTTATTGTATAAATAACCATAAACTGTATCTTCCAATAAATATCCTAAGATTTTAATATTGTCACCGGTAATGGTGAGTGAATCATTTTCCTGTAATAAGCTATAGGCTTTATTGGCAACATCAATTTCTAAAGCATAAGTTGAAGCGCCCCTAAACCTATCCCACAAATCATATCTATCAATCCAAGAGTCCCACCACCATTGATTGGCACTAGCACCACTTGAAAGCATTCCACCCCACAAACCTTGATGCAAGGTAATTCCGGTATAATCAGCGTTATAAGTATTATTACCTGATTGCCAATCAATACCGATTTCACCGTAGAACACTGGTTTTTGATATTTGTTAAACAATGAAGAGAGTTCATCACTTAACTTATCATAGTAAAACTTGTCGTAATAATCATAGGAATGAAAACTTGCAAAATCGATTGACTCTAAATCAAATGCTGGAGTTCCAAATGGATATTTGTAACTAGTGGTAATTAGATGTTTATAAGGATCGTTCTCTTTAATAAACTGAGCCATCTCATCATGCCATCTAGTAACCACAATATGAGAATAACCATCAACCCAGTCTACTTCATTAAACAATTCCCAAGCAAATAAGTTTTCGCTATGACCATAGCGACTAATTAAATACATTAATTCATTCTTATAATGCATTTTTGCTTCAGCATCATAGAAAAACTGAATTGGATATTCTAACATCCCGCCGTTATCATTGTTATAAGGGTTTTCAGCCCACTCTGGATTAGTATTAAAAGAAAACTGTCCATGATTAATCAGTGTCAACATTATATAAGCATCAAACTCACTGGCAAATTCAAATAACATATCAAGTCTAGCTAATATATTTTGTCTAGTATCAAAATTAGTATATGAAAACTTATGTAATGAAAATGACCAATTAGATAACCAAATTCTTGCAAAATTAGCATTGTTTTCATTTAACTCTTTGAACCAATTATAATAATCATAAGTTCCCTTGGTTGTTGAAAACCAAGCAAAATTAGATCCCATTGGAATAAATGTTTCAGCGGATTCACTAAAAATGAAGTTTCTTTTGTTCACTTGATCTACTTGAATATAACCCTTGTTATCTAGTTCGCTATCTAAAACACAAAACCCACCATTTAAAGTTTGAATTAGATTATCTTCCAAAAATACTTCCAAACGATAATTCCAATCTCCTACTTCCTCTGGTTTAATCCGCACCCGATAACGGCTGAAATTATCATCGCCCCAATCGATATATTCTTGACCACTTTCATAGTAGCCCTCTTCATTTAAACTACCACCGATTAGATTTACGGTTTCATACCCCTTATACCAAAAGGCTGTTTGTTTTATTTGACTATTATTGGGAGAAGTGAAAGTAAATAGCAACTTTATTTGATTGTAATCATAAGGATTATAGCTATCAGTAAGTGGCTCTTTAGAGCCGTCTTCCAAAATATCAAATTCTATTAAACCACCTTTAGAAGCGCTTTCATTTACCATTGAAACTTCAGAAAAACTTAAAGTTATTTCCCCTGAAGTACTACTTGTTTGTGTCACAGATGAAGTAGTGTTTTCTGTGTTATTTGCAGTAGTGGTCTCTGATGTTTGGTTAGATGTTGACATTGAACTGGTCCTTTCTGAAGTTTGGTCATTGCAGGCATAGAAGGTAAAGGCAATGAGAATAGCTAACCCAAAAAATATTAAACGCTTCATAAATCTCATTTTCCAATACTTCCGTCACGACCCACAACTTCATTATTTTCTTTAATATAATCAATTAGTTCATCAATATTTGCATAAGCCAAAGCAACATAAGAATCAGCGGCTCCATAGTATATTGCTAAACGATTTGTCAAAGGATCTTGCAATGTAGCACAAGGGAAAACTACGTTAGGAACAAACCCTTGTTCCTCATAGTTTTCTTCAGGAGTGAGAATATAATTCTTACAACGATATTTTACTTTCGATGGCTCTTCTAAATCTAAGATAGCCGCTCCCATTGAATACACATAACCATTACATGTGTTACAGACACCGTGATAAAGCATTAACCAACCTTCACTAGTTTCAATCGGTGCCGCACCGCAACCGATTTTTAAGCCTTGCCACCAGCCTTCGCCACCTCTTTCCATAACGTGACGATGTTTTCCCCAGAAAACTAAGTCTGGACTTTCAGATAGAAAGATATCGCCGAATGGTGTGTGTCCATTATCAGAAGCTCTTGAAAGTATCCGGTAGTTTCCGTCAATCTTTCTTGGAAACAAAACTCCATTTCGATTAAAAGGTATAAAAGGATTTTCTAATCTGACAAATTTTTTAAAATCTTTAGTTTTTGCTAATCCGATAGCTGGCCCATGAGCTTCTGTACACCAAACAACATAATACATATCCTCAATCTTAACCACTCTTGGATCATAAGCATAATATGGATTCCAAGGTTTGCCTTCTTCATCAACCATTTCTAATTGCTTTTCTTCAAAAACCCAATTGATACCGTCTTTACTTCTCCCTACCCGCATATGTGGTAAAGTATGGACGGTTTCTGCCCTAAAGACACCAATAAAGGTTCC
>JBAYQC010000098.1:0-5441 GCA_041677365.1 Candidatus Izemoplasmatales bacterium
AATAGCTAAGATGATTATGGCAGAAGTCTACAATCAGACAAAAATCTATTCAACCTGTGGAATTGGGCCTAATATGCTTATAGCAAAACTCGCTTTAGATATTGAATCTAAACATTCTCCGGAATTTATAGCGAAATGGAATTATGATGAATTACCAGAAAAACTTTGGCCAATAACTCCTTTATCAAAAATGTGGGGAATCGGCCGGCATATGGAAAGGAATTTAAATCTTTTAGGTATAAAAACCATAGGGGATTTAGCAAAATATGATGTAAAAAAACTAAAGAAAAAATTTGGTGTGATTGGCGAGGAACTTTATTATCATACGCATGGAATTGATATGAGTATGATACAGGAAAAATTAAAACTTAGGCCCAAGAGTAAAAGCTATGGTATTGGGCAAACGCTTTTTGAAGACTATTACAAACCGGAAATCTATCAAATCATCAGAGAGATGGTTGATGATGTTTGCCGAAGACTTAGAGTCAGCAAGAAGAAAGCTACTACTGTTCACTTTGGCTTAGGCTACAGTAAAGATATCGGTGGTGGATTTGCAAGACAGATGCAACTTGCACAACCCTCTAACAACGAATCTCATATCTTCCAACTTTGTTTAAAGATTATGAACAAATTCTATAATGAATCTCCGATTAGAATTGTTAGGGTTTCAGTTACCGGATTAATTGAAGATCGGGATTATCAGGTTAATTTGTTTGAAGATATTGAGACAGTTATAAAAGAAAAACAAGTTTTTCAAGCTGTAGATGAAATTAAAGAAAAATTTGGAAAAAATAGTATTAATCGTGCTTCCAGCGAGTTAAAAGGATCAACCATAAAAGCAAGGAACGAAATGATTGGTGGTCACAATGCATAGCGCTTATATCGATAGAGGGATTATTAAATGGGCTGCTTTTGATGCATTGAACGGTTATCACTCAATGCTTCAAGAAATGCAATATCGCCTCGGTAAGAAAGAAAAACCAATTCTTAGTGATGATGATTATGAGACTTTGAATCGCAATATTCAATCAGCGATTAAAAAAGATTCTGAGGTGGAAGTAAGATATTACGCTGATGGATATATTAAAACGACTTATGGTCAAATTAAAAAACTAGATTTTCCAAATCGATTGGTAATATTATCAACAAGAGAAAAAATATCAGCTGACTTAATCGTAAGTTTAGAAACCGCTGAATAGAAAGGCCTTTCTCTAAGAAGACTAAACTATGCTATAATAGTAAAGGAGAAAGACGGTGAAGGCATGAAAAAAATAAAAAAACTTGAAACGTCAAAAATAATTTATTTTATCCTAGTTGGCATCGTAGTTCTAGAAATAATTGGTGCGATATTTACAGTCATCTTTGCCGCAACCCCAACTCAAAGAGATGCTGGTATATCAAATATATTTTTAGGGTTTTTAGCAGTTACCTTATTTTCCATACCATGGTTGATTGAGTCGAGATTCAAACTTGATATCCCAAATTATTTAGAGGTTATTGTTTTAATCTTCTTGTTTTGTTCAATTGTACTCGGTAGTATGCATAACTTGTTAGCCACAGTTAAAGGCTATGATAAAGTTTTGCATATAGCTAGTGGAATCTTTATTTCTGTTACAGGATTTGAAATTATTCATTTTTTTAACATCTCAAAAACTAAAGAATTGAGGTTAAAACCAGGGATACTAAGTATATTTGCTTTTTGTTTTTCGGTTACCTTGCTGGTTTTGTGGGAATTCTATGAATTTGCTGTAGATACAATCGCTTATAACGTCAGTTCGATATCAGAAAGAAATATGCAGAGATACCAATGGATAAATGAAAGCACGATCTATCCACAGTCCTATGGCCTGATGGATACGATGCTCGATCTATTAATCGGATCATTTGGAGCTTTGGTTGTGGCGATAGTCGGATGGAGAATGCTAGTTTATAAACAAAGAAAAGAGTTGAGTAGTAATGATTGAAGAAAAAGCTTATGCGAAGGTTAATCTTTTTTTAAATGTCGTCGATAAGAGAAGTGATGGATATCATAACTTAGAAATGATTAATGCAAAAATTGATCTCTTTGATACTTTAAAATTTAAAATCATTGATTGTCCTGATACAGTTATTATTAAATCTAATGATATGTTTTTATCGAATCAAGATAATATCGTAATACAAGTAGCCAAGCATTTATTGAAGGAATATAACATTAGACAAGGTTTAGAGATTTATATCGATAAGCATATACCTTTTGGCGCAGGATTAGCGGGTAACTCTTCAGATAGTGCTGCGGTAATTAAAGGTATAAACAAAATTTTCGAATTGAATCTGTCTAGTGAAACAATGGAAGAAATCGGATTAATGTTTGGAGCTGACATTCCTTATTGTTTACATGATGAGGTGGCTATAGTTGAAGGAATTGGCGAAAAGATTACCCCGATTAAAACAAACCTTTCTGCTTTTAAAGTTTTGTTAATTAATCCTAAAGAATATATTTCAACTAAAGAGATTTTTAAATTGATTAATAAAAATAATATCCAGCAAAAATCGATAAAAGATTTGGTGGATTGCTTAAAAAATGGTAAACCGGAAGGCCTAAAAATTAAGTTATTCAACTCTCTTGAAAATATTGTGGTTAACAATTACAAAAACATGGCTGAATTTAGAAAAGATTTAGTTGATCAATTAGGAGAAGAGGGTTTAATCATGACTGGCTCAGGCTCCAGTTTTATCAAGATTATTGATGAAAAAACCTCAATAAATGATTTTATCACTAAAAATAAAACAAAATATTTAACTAATGTATACAATTTTTTGTAAAAATATCTTATAACCTATTGAATTATAAAAAATAAACGTGATATAATTTGCCAAAGAGGTGGTAGTGTGAAAATTACGGAAGTACGTGTAAAGAGAATGAAAGGTGACAATCGATTGATGGGAATAGCTGCCATCACTATTGATAACTGCTTTGTTGTGCATGAACTTAGAATCATTGACGGGAAAAATGGTTTGTTTGTAGCTATGCCAAGCAAAAGATTGCCAAGTGGCGATCATCGAGATACAGCTCACCCAATCAATAGTGAGACAAGAGCGATGATTGAAAAAGCTGTGTTAGATGCTTTTCATAAATTACCCGAACCAATTGAAGAAGAAACCAAAAACGCTGACTGATAAAGTCAGTGTTTTTTATAATCTAAGGGCATTTGACCCTTTTTTGTTTTATAAAAATAGTGTATAATGAAATTGATAAGTTTAATTAAAAGAAAGGAAAACAATATATTGAATATTGTGATGGTTTAATATGGCTGTTTTTCACGGTTCAAAAGTAAAATTATTTGCACTAAGTTCTAATTCTCAACTTGCTCAAGGTATAGCTGATTATACGGGAATACCTTTAAGCAAATGTGAGGTAACTCATTTCGCTGATGGGGAGATCAACATTAATATTCCTGAAACTGTAAGAGGACATAAGGTGTTTGTAATTCAATCCACATGCAACCCTGTTAATGAACACATTATGGAATTACTGATTATGATAGACGCTTTAAAAAGAGCATCTGCCAGAGAGGTTAATGTTATTATTCCTTATTATGGTTATTCGAGGCAAGATCGAAAAGCTAAAGCTCGCCAACCAATCTCTGCTAAACTAATAGCTGACCTTTTACAAACTTCTGGCGCCGCTAGAGTAGTGTGTGTAGATTTACATGCACCGCAGATTCAAGGATTCTTCAATATACCAATTGACAATTTTAGAGCAATGCCTTTAATTGCAAATTATTTTTCTCTAAAAAACCTTGAAAACGTCTGCGTAGTATCTCCGGATCATGGAGGCGTTGCTAGAGCAAGAGATTTGGCTAATATCTTACAAACCCCAATTGCAATTATCGATAAAATGAGACCAGAACCTAATGTTGCTGAAGTTATGAATATCATCGGTAAAGTTAGAGGTAAAAACTGTATAATTATCGATGACATGATCGATACAGCTGGATCTATCTCTGCTGCTTCACACGCTTTAGTAGAAGCAGGAGCAAAAGATATTTATGCTTGTTGTACTCATCCTTTATTATCTAAAAATGCAGTTGATTTATTAATGGAATCACCAATAAAAGAAGTTGTTTGTACAGATACAGTTGAACTACCTAAAGAAAAGATGTTTTCTAAGTTAATACAACTATCAATTGCTGAATTACTCGGTCAAGGAATAATTAATATTATTGATGACCAAGGCGTTTCAACACTATTTACTTACGAACGATAATCTTTTATCTTTACAATCTAAAACCTTGTGATATAATATGTTTAAATCGTTGAATGGAGAAGTAAGATAAGCCTATTGTTTTAGCGAATGAGGGATGGTGTAAGCCTCAAAACTAAACTTATCCGAATAACACCAGGAGAGACAGAAGAACTTTAGTAGAACTGTCCGTATTGTCTGCGTTAAAGATTATCAAGCGCCGTTTTAAAAAAACGGAAGTCAGGTGGTACCACGGAAAATATTCGTCCTTTCATTCGAAAGGACGTTTTTATTTAGGAGATGACAATTATGTTATTAGAAGAATTAAAAAAGTTACACAAGAATAAAAATGTAACGACAGAAACTAGGTTTCATAAAAAAACATACTTTGATGAAAAAGTAGATTATTTTGTAAATATTAGTATGCCAAATTTACGAACTCTAGCAAAAGAACACTATCAAACTGTCAGTAATTCAATAATGGTTCAACTGATAACAAATGAGATTCATGAATATAGATTACTAGCTTTAATTATCCTCAGTTATCAAATCAAGGAACAAGAGCTAAAAGAGCAAGAGAAAACCGTAGAGTTTTACTTAGAATATCTTGACAATGTAAATAATTGGGATTTAGTTGACGTCTCAGCCGCAAATATTTTAGGGAGATATTTTTACAATATAGATGATTATAATTTACTGTATGAACTTTCATTATCAAAAAATTTATGGTATAAAAGAATAGCAATTGTAGCTACTTATTATATGATTACCAAAGATAGATTTGACATCACCCTTGATATAACCGATAACTTGTTAAATGACAATCACGACTTGATTCATAAAGCTTGTGGCTGGATGTTAAGAGAAGTTGGGAAAAGAAACAATGAAGTGTTAACTGAGTACCTAGAAGTTAATTACCTCGATATTCCCCGAACCACTTTGCGTTATGCGATTGAAAAATACCCCAAAACAATAAGAAAAATGATATTAAAAGGAGATTTCTCATGGAGATAGATATTAAAAAATTACAAAAAAGTTATATAGAATATAACAATAAAGAAGTGGAAGTGAGTGGCTGGATTAGAAACAATCGAGCACAAAAAGAATTTGGATTTATAGATTTGAATGATGGAACTGATTTTCTTTCCATCCAAGTAGTCTATGAACAAGAAGCTTTGGATAATTTTAAAGAAGTTTCTAAGTTTAGAGTAGGTTC
>JBAYQC010000099.1:0-5414 GCA_041677365.1 Candidatus Izemoplasmatales bacterium
AGTAGAATTTCGTGATATTACCGAACTTAAAGAAAGTGAAGAAATAAAAAAATCTATTGAAAATCAATGGAGCAAGTTAGTTAAAGAAATGCCTTTAGGATTTAATGTCCGTGAGTTAGTCTTTGATGATGAAGGAAATCCTATCGATTATATATTTATCAGTATTAATGATAATTATGAAACCATAACCGGGTTAAAACGTGATGATATTATTGGAAAGCGTGCAACTGAAGTTTTACCTGATATTGAAAAGTCTTGGTTTGATAATTACGCACAAGTTGTCAATGAAAAAAAGACAGTAGCTATTGAAGATTTTTCAAGAGCTATAGGTAAGTATTTTCGAGTCGTGGCTTATCCTTATAAGGGTAATCAATTTGTTGTTGTTGCTGAAGATATTACCGAACGAAAACATTTTGAAGAACAAATCGTCAGAAATGAAGATGAGAAGAGTAGAATTATCTCAAATTTACCAGGTGTATCATACAAGTGTAAATTTGACGAGTATTGGACTATGGTTTTTATGTCTGATGCATGTGAAAATCTGACTGGATATAAGCCAAGAGAAATAATTAATAACCAAAAAGTTTCTTTTAACGATTTAATTGCTCCTAAATATAGAACAGAAATAGCAAAACGATGGGATGAAGCTAGAAAACTAAATAAACCATGCAATATGGAATATGAGTTGATAAAAAAAGATGGCTCGCGAATTTGGATTTGGGAAAAAGGCATCACCTATCTTCAAGATGATCAATGGTATATTGAAGGTTTCTTCATGGATATTACGGAAAGAAAAATCAATGAAGAAAAGATTATTCATGCCAGCAAGCATGACTTTTTAACTGGTTTACCAAACAGAAGATATTTTGATGAAATATTGAAGAAGTATGATAAAAGTGAGTATTATCCTCTAGTTATTTCAATGCTTGATATTGATGGCTTAAAGTTAATTAACGATACCTATGGGCATAATACCGGTGATGAAGCTATTATTAAGTTTTCGAGTGTTTTAGAAAAGGCTTGTGGCGATAATTCGTTTATAGCGAGAATCGGTGGCGATGAATTTGTAGTTGTTTTTACAAATACTAAAATCGAAGACTTTAGTATATTAGAGAGTAAAATCTTGAATGATCTATCGAAAATAACCATTCAGGGCATTCCTCTGTCTGCCTCTTGCGGTAGCGCTTCTAAGACAAACTTTACACAGGATGTTGAAGAGATATTAATCGAGGCTGAAAACCAAATGTACTCAAATAAAACCTTGCATAATCAAAGTTCAAAAAACCAAGTAATCGTTGCTTTATTTGACTCATTAAAAGATAAATATGAAGCTGAAAGAAATCATTCTGATCGAGTCAGTAAATACTGTTTGTTAATGGGTGAAAAATTAAAATTATCGAAACAAGAAATTTTAGAATTAGAGTTTGCTGGAAGAATGCATGATATTGGAAAAATAACTATTCCCGATAACATTCTTAAAAAGACCGGAAAACTGACTGATGAAGAATGGGTTATCATGAAAAATCACTCGATTAACGGTTATCAAATTTTAAGATCTGCAGATAAGTATTCAAATCTAGCTGATTATGCCTTAACTCATCATGAACGTTGGGATGGAAGTGGATATCCAAAAGGACTCGCAGGAGAAGATATACCACTGTTTTCCAGAATCATTCATATTTCCGATGCCTTTGAAGCGATGACTTCAGATCGACCTTATAGAAAAGCAATGAAAGTTCAAGAGGCAATAGATGAGATTTGTAAACACTCAGGAACACAATTTGATCCTAATCTTGTTGAGGTTTTTGTTAAAGATGTAATTCAGAGTGAGTGTCATAGTCAAAAATTATCAGAATAAGTTAACAATTAAAAATCACAAATTTTGTGATAATAACTTATGTTGTTAAGTCATGATTTATAATGAGAAACAAAAGAAGTTAGCGAAGTTTTAAAGAAAGCTAAGTGATAAATGGACAAAATAATACTTAAGACAACAACTATTTATGAAGGAGTTAGTTCCTGTCAATGTGGAAGGTGTTATTCCTTCAAACGTTCGGAATCGGAAACTAAAGGCTCTACTGTATTTAGTTCAATTGATAAATTTTTAAATATGAATTTAAAAATTTCTTATTGTAAAAAATGTGGATATTGGTATGATAGCAACGCTAGATACTTTAATGAACTGACTTTTTCTGAGAAAGTACTATATTGTTTAGGGTGGGTTATTTTCCCAGGGTGGTCAGCTTTGCGTGAGTTAACGAAAGAAGGAAATCCTTTCTATTTCGGGAACTTAGCAGCCGGATTATGGTCATTTTTTGTTGTGCCAATATTGTTAGTTATCGGTTTTGTGGTTGATTTTGTGACATTATCGCTTTACTTCGTTTTAAATACCATAGCTTTTCCGATAAGTTTCCCCTATAATATGGCTAAATTGATAAAAGTTCAAAGAAATTATCATGATGAAATAATATTACTTAATAATGCCTTCGACTATGCCTTTAAAACAGTATCTCAACCTAAATTTAATTCTACTTATTCAAAATTAGCAAATCATGAGTATTATACCGATTTGAAGACATTCATTAATATTTATCTCAACGAAAAAATACCGAGAAAACATTAAAATACTTAATTTTTAGAAAAAAATTATTAGAAATAGAAATATAAAGTAGGAATTATAGACCGGTTTTTCCGTTATAATTGGTCTATTTTTATATGTGGTTGTCCTACTTGAGTTATTGAAGAAGAAAATAATAGAACTTAGATTTTTATCTCACAAGATACTTATGTAAAATATTTTTAATAATGATTAAAAATAAAAAGGCAAAGAGAGCTCTTTATGGTAAAATATTCAAAGATAAAAAACATTTTATGAGGCTTAATATGAAAAAAAGTAAAAAAGACATTAATAAACGAATAAAAATAATCGATAGAATTTCAATAATTTTATATGTTCTTGCATTTCTTATGGTTATTATTACTATAACTTTAGATGATAAATATCCTGAAAGTAGTTGGCTTCTAGTTGGAACCATTGTTTTTATTGTCCTTAATGGAAGTGCGTTTTTACTAAGAAATTCAATAAAAACTGAAAAGTTAGAAATTGAAGCAAAACAAAAACGTGACCTTTACCAAGAAATTCAAATATCGGAGTTTTCCAGTCTGGATAACAAAACAATTATAGAAACATTAAAGAAGCAAAAGTTTGTTTTATTGTCTAATGATTATTATCATAAAAAGAGTCGTAATCACAATCTTTCTTTTTATGCAAAGTTTGTAAAGTTCCCTAGTTTAGATGGATTTCTTGCTAAAGAGATTCTCAGGTTTAAGAAACTTCATGAACGAAATAAGAATAATATTTGTGGTTTGTTGTTTGTCGACATGGAAAAAGTTAACAAGGAAGATCTTGACTTGGTAACTCAAGTGTCTCGGGACTTTTTGTTGATGGAAGCGACAAAGATTTATTACCGACCAATTTCGGTAATTGTTATCCTGAATGATATTAGTACTCAAAAAACATACTATCTCTCTAGTCCTGATTTAAAAGATATCAGTATTTATACTCTAGGTATTCTGGTTTTAAATAAGATTTATAATCACAAGAAGAAGTGAAATTATGAAATCATTTATTGGAGATAAGAACTTCTATAAAAAGCTTTTCGCTATATCCATGCCAATCGTCCTACAACAGCTTTTAACCTCTAGTTTACAACTAATTGATAATTTAATGGTTGGAAGTTTAGGAGAACTAGCTATTGGATCTGTTTCAGTTGTAAATCAACTGTATTTTGTTATTATTCTTATTACCTTCGGAGCTTTGGCTGGAGCGGGTATTTTTACATCCCAATATTTTGGTTCTAAAAATTTTGATATGCTAAAGCAAACTTTTAGGTTTAAATTGATTGTAGCTTTATTATTGGTTTTTTTATCAATGTTTGTCTTCAGTGTTTTTGGCGAAACATTAATGCGCTTTTTTACAGAAAATGATATTACAATTTCTGGAGGTCTAGATTATTTAAAAATTGTCAAATGGAGTATGTTACCCTGGGCTTTTTCGGTAGCGATTTCAACTACATTTAGAGAGATTGGAATTACAAAACCGCTTTTAAAAGTAACGCTTGTTGCGATAATAACTAATACGCTTTTAAACTATTTGTTAATCTTCGGTAATTTTGGGTTTCCTGAGTTAGGTATTGAAGGTGCAGCTTATGGTACTTTGATTTCTCGGTTTGTAGAATTTATTTTAATGTTAGTTTTACTGATTAAAAAGGGTAAGATTTTTAACACAAGTTTAAAAGATATCTTTAAAATTGATTCATTAGTGTTAAAAGCAATAATAATTATGGCAATACCATTATTATTAAACGAATTTTTCTGGTCTATGGGCCAAACGATGTTTTTGCAATCATACTCAACCAGAGGAGATTTTGCTCTTGCAGCGATGAATATCACTAACGCTATAAGTCAATTAGTTTTCGTGACTTTTGGTGGGATTGCTACAGGTATAGCGGTTATGGTTGGAAATACTCTTGGTGATAATCGTATAGCTGAAGCAAAAGACAATGCTAAAAAGGTTATTGCTTTTGCAGTTGCGTTTGCCGTTTTAACTGGAACGGTATTGTTTGTTTTAAGTTTCTTCATTCTTGAGTTATATGATGTTGAGATTGAGACTAAAATAATAGCCGCAAGAAACATCAGAATCAATGCGATTTTCATTCCGGTTTTTTCATTTAATGTTTCTATCTACTTTACACTTAGATCCGGTGGTGATACAAAATCAACAATGATAATGGACTCTGGGTACATGTGGTTAGTTCAGGTCCCTGTGGTGTTTATTTTAGCTAGAGTAACCAATTTAAATGTAGTAATGTTGTTTTTAATCGTTCAATTATTAGAACTTCCAAAATCGATGATTGCAATTTCAAGATATCGTAAAGAGCATTGGTTAAAAAATCTAGCAATTAAAAATCAAGAAAATGCTGAAAAGTTAATGTTGAAGTAAAAAAATAGCCTTTTATAGGTTGACAGTATTATAAAATTTATCTATAATATTCACAAATGATGATGAGGACAATGAAATTTAAACAATTAACCTTTATAAAGAGAGTTAGTGACTGGTGAAAACTAACAGGTTAATGATTTCTATCTCCCTCTGAATGAGGCTAATAACCTCCGCAAAAAAAAGATTGCGTTAACAAATATTAAGTGCTAGGCAACTAGAACAAAGGTGGTACCACGGAAAATATTCGTCCTTTACTATATTTTTAGTAGAGGGCGTTTTTAAGTAAAAAAGGAGAATAACTATAAAAAGTCAACGTAAAAAATAAAACAAAGATAAAAAACCTATTTTTAATTAATATAGGTTAAGGACTATATAAAAGTCCTCGCCAGATGGACTAAGATAATTGAATAAA
>JBAYQC010000100.1:0-5402 GCA_041677365.1 Candidatus Izemoplasmatales bacterium
AAGTCGTTTATAATATAATTGTAAAAACACTTCAGGGCAGGGTGAAAGTCCCTACCGGCGGTTATAGTCCGCGAGCTTTTTAGCATGATTAGGTGAAACTCCTAAACCGACAGTTACAGTCTGGATGGAAGAAGTATATCTATCGCCTGAAGAATGTCCGTTTTTACGGATATTTTTTTGGAGGAAAAACAAATGAATAACAGTTTTAAAACGAAAAAAATGATAGTAATTTCTTTACTATCGACAATTGCGATTGTCTTAATGCTACTTGATTTTCCATTAGTCTTTGTAGCACCAAACTTTTATGAGTTAGACTTTTCAGAAATTCCGGTTTTAATTGGAGCTTTTGCTTATGGACCGGTTGCTGGTGTTATTATTGAAGCTGTGAAGATTATTTTAAACTTAATTTTCACTGGTTCGATAACCTCAGGTGTTGGCGAAATAGCTAATTTCCTGATAGGAATATCATTAGTTGTACCTGCTAGTTACATCTATTACCGCCATAAAACCAGAAAAAGAGCAATCATTGGTTTAATAGTTGGGACTATTTCGATGACGGTAATGGGTGCGATATTAAATGCTTTTGTCTTGTTACCAGCATATGCATATTTTATGGCGCTTGATATTGAAGTCTTCATTGGCATGGGTAGTGCTATTAACCCTTTGATTACAAATCTTTTTAGTTTTGTAATGTTCGCAGTTGTACCATTTAATTTACTTAAAGGTATTATGATATCAGTGATTGTTTTACTGATATATAAACGCGTATCGATGTTGATAAAAGCTAAGGATAGTGATGATTTTGAAAGTAATTGTTAAAACCCTATTTATATTTATTTTTACAATTTTCTTGCTTGGCTGTGATGAAGACAAGGAGATAGATTACAGTGATTTTGAAGGTCAGTTTATAACCGAAGTTTCCGATCAACTAAATATGCCCTATGAAGACTATTATGTTTATTACTACGGTGTATATTGTGGTGCTTGCATAACTGTAAAACCTGAAGTATTGGATGCGTTTTTCTATGCGAAAAATGATATAATCTATCTAGTGGAAGTTGAGGATATTTCCTCAATTAATTCAGAAACAAACATAAAAAATACTCCAGCAATAATCAGAGTAATTGCTGGAGAAGTTGAAGAAGCCTATATTGGTGTTAGTGAAATTAGAGGA
Organism: Candidatus Izemoplasmatales bacterium; assembly: GCA_041677365.1. GTDB lineage: Bacteria > Bacillota_I > Bacilli_A > Izemoplasmatales > Hujiaoplasmataceae > UBA2289. The sequence goes on from JBAYQC010000100.1 coordinate 1,175, forward strand.
ATGCTTGATGATATTGATTAAAACTCTTTAGCATTTTCTACCACTTGAGGAACTTTGATATTTCCCATTCTATTTATATCGGTAAAATAGTATATACGATAGGACTGGAATGAGCGTTGATTGCTGGATGAAGAATAAACTGTTTCGGAAATCTTCTCAGGAATCAAATTACTAGTTAAATAGAATACATATTTGTAACTTAAAACAATTCGACCGCTTTGATCTTTAAAGCTAAGAATTGTTTTTTTGTTTTTCTTAACAGTTTTATAATCTCTTAAGTCTGGCCATTTTAGCCAAAATATATACCTGTCTCGCATCTCTTCAATTGTCTGAATGTCGGTTACCTTCATACAATCATTGGTGATCTTGTTATGATAGATGGCTAGTTTTTGGTAGATATAAAGGTCCTTGTTAGGACTAATCCTAACTGAAAAGAAATCATCAAGATTCGAGTCTTTACCTAGTTTTATATAATCTGTAGCCTTAGCTTTGTAACTAAAATAACTAGCAATGAGTGATATTAGACCAATTAAACCAAAAACACTCAGCATCATACCCATAAAACTTATGTATTCCGGGTCAGTGCTTTCTCTCATTACTCCATTAATTTCCATTGGGACTCCAAGAGCCCAAATTATCACAAAAGGAATGGCAACAGCGAAGAAAATACCTCCAAAAATAAGTAAAAACATTCCTAACATTCCATTTTTTTGTTTAATAATTCCATACTGTAAATTTGATAAATCAAAGCCAATTTCGTTATATTTCATCTTTTGTTATTCTCCCTTATATCTATTTTACCAAATAAACCATTTTTTTAAATAATTATTTCATAAAATATCTATTTAGTGTTACAATAAAAATATATATATTTTTCAAAGAGGCGAAGTTAATGAACACGATTAAAATTGATAAATATTTTCGCGGGATGATTGCTCATAACGGTTTAAGTGGAATAGAAACGGAAAATACAATTTTCGCTTTTTTAGCAGCTGCTAATCGTTCTTACTTAGGCATTAGTTGTGAAATGTCCCTTTCAAAAGATAAAAAGTTTATAGTTACAGGTTGTGATAGCCTGTTAAAGTACGGCTTATTGAACTTGGATATTCCAAGTTTTGATTATAACGAGTTAAAAAAGTTTGCCCTTGTGGACCGTAAAACCGGTAACTTAAATGAGTTTATTTTTATTCCCAGGCTTGAAGATTATTTTGCGATTTGTAAAGCGTATCAAAAAATGATGTTTATCAAAATTAAAGATCATTTGGAAGTTGATGAAATCTCGGGCTTGGATAAATTCTTTAGAGAACATGATATTCTGGATAATTACTTAATCATCTCCGAAAATAAAAAGCAATTACAAGTTTTAAAGAAACTTTTCCCTTTAAACAGTCTCTTTTATCAGGCGAGAATATGTGATGAGGAAAGTCTTGATTATTGTCAAAAAAACGGAATTAATCTTTATGTTAACCATCACATATTAAAACGCGAATTTATTAAGACTTTACATTTAGTCGGTCTTAAAGTAGCTACTGGAGTTGTTGATGATAAGGACTTGGCCGAAAAAATGATTAAATACGATGTTGACTATTTATTTACAAATATTTTAGAATAAATGCTTTGGTTTTTTGATTTTTTAAAAAATTTGGAGGGTTATTATGAATAGTACAATTGAAACTATTATGAGTAGAAGAAGCATTAGAAACTATGAAGAAAAGCCAATCCCAGAAAAAGATTTACAAAAAATGATCGAATGTGGTCTTTACGCTCCCAGTGCGAGGAATAAGCAGGATTGGCATTTTACCGTAATCACAAACAAAGGTATTATTGATGAAATGAATCGCTTAACTATCGAAGGTATGGAAAAATTTGGTATTGATGTAGAAAAAGATACTCATGTATTTTATCATGCACCTTGCGTTGTGGTTCTAAGTTCAAAAATTGCAGGTTTTTCGGAAATAAATATCGGTTGTGTTCTCGAAAACATGGCTTTAGCAGCGAAATCTTTAGGGATTGGTTCATGTATTATTGGACAAACTAGGTATTTGTACCATAAAACTGATAAGATAGACATAGATAGAATGTTGAAAATACCTGAAGGTTATGAACATGATATATCGATTTGTTTCGGCTATCAAAAGGGTGAAACTCCTGAAGTTAAACCAAGAAAAGAAAAATGTGTAGATTATATTTACTAAGGATGTGAAAGATATGTGGAAAAAGGAATATCAACGTTGGTTAGAAAATCCAAATCTTGATCCAGATTTATTAAATGAGTTAAAAAATAAATCAGAAAAAGATTTAGAAGATATGTTTTATACAACGCTAAAATTTGGAACCGGTGGTATGCGGGGGATTTTAGGGCCAGGAATCAATAGACTAAATATCTTTACTATCAGAAGAGCTAATAACGGATTAGCTAAATACTTAGTGAAAAATTATCCAAAAGAAGCTTTAAACCGCGGTGTTGTTATTGCTCATGATAATCGGAGAATGTCAAAAGAGTTTGCTCTTGAATCAGCGAAGGTCTTAGGATCATATGGAATAAAATCATATTTATTTACAGATTTAAGGCCTACACCAGAACTCTCCTTTGCAGTTAGAAAGCTTAATGCATTAGCTGGGATAGTTGTTACAGCATCTCATAATCCGCCTAATTATAACGGCTATAAAATCTATGATGAATATGGCTGTCAATATACACCAAAATATGCAAATGAGATTATCGAATATGTTAATCAAACCAAAGATATATTTGCCATAGAAACCAAATCCAAAGAAAGTTTAGAAGAAAATAAACTTCTAGAATATATTGATGAAGAAATCGACATAGCTTACCTTAACTTCTTAAAACAAATTGCTATCAATAAGGAACTAAAAAAAGTGATAAAAGTTGTGTTTACTCCCTTGCATGGAACAAGTGGGTATTTAGGTAAACGTTTAATCGAAGAATTGGGGTATGAACTTTACCCGGTTACTGAACAGATGGCTCCTGATCCAAATTTTTCTACGGTTAAACTTCCAAACCCTGAAGAAAAAGATGCTTTTGAATTAGCAATTAAATTAGGAAAAGAAGTTAATGCGGATATTTTAATCGCCACAGATCCTGATGCTGATCGATTAGGAGTTGCGGTAAAAGAAGGAAACGAATACATCCTTCTAAACGGCAATCAAACTGGAGCTTTATTGATTTATTATATCTTAACTCAAAAGCAGAAAAAGGGAATTCTACCGGAAAAAGGTGTGGTTTTTAATACAATAGTTACAAGTGATTTAGGAGCTAAAATTGCCAGAAGTTTTGGTTTAGAAGTCATATCTACTTTAACCGGATTCAAGTTTATTGGCGAACAAGCTCGTTTTCTCGAAAAAAGTGATCGTAAGTTTATTTTTGGTTATGAAGAATCTTATGGTTATGTTATAGATGATGGGGTAAGAGATAAAGATTCTTTACAAGCTATTCTAATGATTATGGAAGCTGCTAATTATTACCTAACTAAAGAAAACAAGACCCTTAACGATAAATTGGTGGATATATATAAGGAATATGGTTTCTATTTAGAAGGTTTAAAGAATATTCACTTACTAGGAAAAACTGGACAAGAAATGATTGGAAAGATAATGGATCATTTTCGAAATAATCCACCTCAAAGAATCAATGACTTAGCTATTGTAAAACGTGAGGACTTTCTTTTGTCAAAAAGTCACGAATTAGATAAAGAAAAAAGTATTGAATTAGACAAAAGTGATGTACTTAAATACTATCTAGAAGACGACTCTTGGTTTGTTTTAAGACCTTCAGGAACTGAACCCAAACTAAAAATCTATGCAGGTGTCATCACCGATGATATAGATTCTTCAAAAAAAGCTGTAGAAGAACTGCTTACAGCTGTCGATCTATTAGTAAGGCAGGTGAAATAAGATGGGAATTGTTATCGCTGTTGGAATTATTGTCGTTTTGATAACGGTTTATATGTTAACTTATCTGTTAAATGAAAAAACTGAAAAACCAGAAGGCTGTGAAGATATCAGTTGCTCTGGATGCAAGGTAGACAATTGTGCTACACGCAAGTAATATCTTTATTAATGATTGGCAAGAACAGCTATTATCTGAAGTCAATCAACCATACTTTAAGAAGCTATTGGAAACTGTTGAGGTTGAATATCAAAAGCATATTTGTTATCCTCCAAAAGAGCAGATTTTCAATGCTTTTTGTTTAACTTCTTTTGAAAA
>JBAYQC010000101.1:0-5351 GCA_041677365.1 Candidatus Izemoplasmatales bacterium
TTGAATGAAGCTTCTGTATTGGAAACTATTGAAAGACAAAATGTTGGAGGGTTAGTAGGTGTAGCTTTAGATAACGGTGAGTTACGTATGCTATATCTTGGAGACAAACCTCATACTTTAGATGAAATTAAAGCTTTACCGATAACGGTTAGTGGGTCGACTATAATTACTTTAGAAGATTTAGCAATAGCTGATGGAATTAATTATATCGATGCACAAGAGGATTCTTATTCTAAGATTAATGGACAACAAGGAATTCAAATTTCCTTCCAAAAACAAAGTGATGTCGGAATTACCGAAGCTACAGAAAATATTTATGATAAACTAGATGAAATTATTGACAATAATCCTAACGCAAGCTATTTGGTGCTCTTAGACCAAGGGGATTATATCAATCAGTCAATCAGTACAGTCTTACAAAATATCATTATCGGTGGTATTTTAGCGATATTTATTCTATTTTTATTTTTAAAGAATATTAAACCTACTTTAATTGTAGGTATAGCGATACCGGTAAGTGTTATCGGTGCGTTTATGCTGATGTATTTTAGTGATGTTTCTTTGAACCTTGTATCAATGGGAGGATTAGCCCTTGCTATTGGGATGCTGGTCGATAATGCCGTTGTGGTGATTGAAAATATTTACCGACTGATTAACGAAGGAAAATCAAAGAAAGAAGCTGCTATTGAAGGTGCTAAAGAAGTTGCCGGAGCGATTACCGCTTCTACATTAACCACTATTGCAGTATTCTTACCGATAGCATTCGTAGAGGGTATGATTTCTGATGTATTTATTTCGATGGCTTTAACTATTGCTTATTCTTTAGGTGCTTCTTTGATAATCGCCTTATCATTAGTGCCAGCAATGAGTGCAAAGTTGCTTGATGATAAAAAGGTTCAAAAAGAAGGTAAAGTTATTCATACAATGAAGAATTGGTATGAAAAATCAATTAAGTATACCTTAAAACATCGAATTTTAACTTTAGTTGTTATTCTAGTATTATTGGTTGGATCAGCTTTTGTAGTAATTAGAAAAGGATTTATTCTTTTACCGGGATCTGATGAAGGTACAATAAATATTAATATTGAAACTAAGAGTACCACTCCATTTTTAGCTAAATCAGAATTAGCGGATTACGTCACTTTAGAAATCATGGATATGGAGAGTGTTGAAACAGTTTCTGGAACAATCGGTGGAAGTGGCTTTGCTGGAATGATGATGGGCGGTTTCGGAGGAATGATGAGTGGTGGAGAATCCATCTCAATTACTGTTAATTTGAAAGATTCACGAAATATATCAACAGATGAAGCTACGGCTGAGATTTTAAAGATTGTTGAAGATGTTGATTATGATAGCCTTCCAGATATTAGTGAAACTGATATTTTAGATTATTCAGTATCTGCTCAGAATTCTACCCTTTCTTTAGCTGGAACCAGCGGAATTAGAATTAAAGTTAGCGGTTATGATTTATTGACTTTAGAAAGTATTGGCAATGACTTAGTAGATATTCTCCAAGAGATTGAACATGTCGAAGAAGCTGATAATGGAGTCAATCAAGCACAAGACCAAGTTAAACTAACTGTTAATAATAATATTGCAATGGAACATGGTTTAACCAATCAAGATGTTCTTGACAGTTTGAACTATCTTTATAGCAATTTGGGTGGTTTAGAAGGAACTGATAGTATTACTGTTCAAATTGAAGGGGTGGACTATGAGGTTGAAGTACCTTCAGAATCATTCCAAAATATTTCATTTGAAATGTTCGGAGATTATTTAACTTTCTTAAGCGGAGTTAGATTATTTGATCAAGAAGCTCAAGCAATGATTGAAGAATATTTAGATACAAATGATGTAAGTTTAATGCAAGGAAACACTATTTATACCTTTAATGCACTGTTACCAACTTATCAGGCTGGAGATCCAATTGTATTTATTTTGAATCCATTCTTAAAGATAAACTCCAGCAATAAAATTGTTTTCAATCCTGCAGATACAGTATCACCAACCTTAGCAAGTATAAGTGAAGCGCCATTATTTAACTTAGCTGATGAAACAGCGTCCGTTACGACTATAGAAAAAGTAACTGGCTTTGCTCTTATTAATACTGATGGAACCCAAAGATACATAAACGTTACTGCCCAAGTTGAAGATGGTTATAATGTAACTTTAGTCAGCCAGAATGTTACCGATGCAGTTGAAGATTACATCGAAAATGATTTAAAAGAGTATGGTTCTGGTTATTTAATTACACTAGAAGGTGAAAATGAAGAAATCTTAGATGCGGTAAGCGATTTGACTTTGGCTGCTTTAGTTGCGATTTTATTAGTATATATGATAATTGCTATTCAGTTTCAATCCTTACTTTATCCTTTAATCATTTTAGTTACTGTACCGCTTGCTTTTACCGGAGGATTCCTTGCTTTATGGATTACTGGAATGAATATTTCGATGGTATCATTGATGGGTCTTATCATCCTTGTTGGGGTTGTGGTGAACAACGGTATTGTCCTGATTGATTATATAAATAAATTGAGAGAACGAGGCAAAACTGTTGAAGAAGCAATCATTGAAGCGGGAAAAACACGTTTAAGACCAATTTTCATGACAGCCTTAACAACAATCTTAGCTTTAGTGGTTACCGCTTTAGGTATTGGTGAAGGGGCAGAATTGCTTCAACCAATGGCTGTTACTGCTATCGGTGGATTAATCTATGCAACAATTCTTACTCTTGTTGTGGCACCAACGATATATGCAATGTTCAATCGTAAAAAAATGCGAGAAGAGGCGTTGAAAGATGCAACCGACGAAGACTAAAATCTTAGATGTAATGATTTCTTATATCAAGAATGGTGAAAATGTTAATAATATTGCTATAGCGAAAATCGCTCAAGAAGCTGATATTGGAAAATCGACAATCTACGAGTATTTTGAAAATAAAAAAGCTCTAATTGAAGAAACTTACTTTTACCTTTTAAATAGATATGAAACAATTCTTATGCAAGAGGTAAAAGATGTTGAGTTCAAAACTGCACTTGTGAGACAACTATCCTGGATACTCGATGTTGTGATTGACGCAAAAAGTATTATGGAAGTTTTACTCGGGGCACAAAATGACTTAGCTTTTATTAAATTTGAAACTTGTTCAAGCAAAATTAAAAAAATGCAAGATGGTATGGAAGATAGATTTATCGAAATAATCAAAATTGGTTTAAATTCTGGTGAAATCAAATACATTAATCGACCTTATCAAAACAATATCATTCAATCCTTAATAACAGGGTTAATGTTCCAATATGTTGATGGGGTTATGGATATCACAAGAGAAGCTTTATTAGAATTAATCTATACTGAGATTATTAGAGTTTTAAACTAAATATTATAAAAAAGCTTGAGGAAACTCAAGTTTTTCTTTGGAAAATAATCAAAGATTATAATATATGTGATATACTAAAACTAAAAAAGAAACTAAATTTTTTTAAGGAGTACTTATATGAATAAAAAAGCAAAAGAATTAGTAAAACAAATGACTTTAGAAGAAAAATGTTCCCTTTTAAGTGGTAAAGATTTTTGGCATCTAAAAGGTGTTGAAAGATTAGGAATCCCTTCGATAATGGTAACGGATGGTCCGCATGGACTACGAAAACAAGCAGGTAAGGGAGATCATGTCGGTTTGGGAGAATCTGTTAAGGCAACTTGTTTTCCGACCGCAAGTTTACTTGCTAGTTCTTGGGACGAAGATCTAATAAAAAAGGTTGGTGAATATTTGGGCGTAGAATGTTTGAGTGAAGAGGTCTCAGTACTTTTAGGACCGGGAGCGAATATTAAAAGGCACCCTTTGTGTGGACGGAATTTCGAATATTTTTCTGAAGATCCGCTGCTTAGTGGAAAAATGGCTTCAGCGTGGATTAACGGTATTCAAGAAAAAGGTGTGGGAGCTAGCTTGAAGCATTACGTTGCAAATAATCAGGAAGCTTTCAGATTGGTTGTTAATGCAGTTATAGATGAAAGAACATTAAGAGAAATCTATTTAAAGAGTTTTGAAATCGCTGTTAAAGAATCGCAACCATGGACAGTAATGTGTTCATATAATCAAGTTAATGGAGACTATTTGGCTGAGAATAAGAAGCTACTTACTGATGTATTGAAAAAAGAATGGCAACACAAAGGGCTTGTGGTAACTGATTGGGGTGCTAATAATGACCGAGTTAAGGGGCTTTTAGCTGGACAAGAACTTGAAATGCCCGCAAGCAAAGGCTTTAATGACAAATTAGTCTACAAACAGGTAAAAAAAGGAAATGTTGATGAAAAAATTTTGGATGAAAGAGTGGAGAGAATTGTTGACTTAATATTAAAAGCTTCAAATACTTTAAAAGAACCACGGGCTAATTATAATCAAGAGCTTCACCATGAGTTAGCTCGTAAAGTAGCTGCAGAATCAATGATTTTACTAAAAAATGAGAATGATATCTTACCAATAAAAAAATATATAAAAGTTGGTCTTATCGGTGAGTTTGCAAAAAAACCACGATACCAAGGCAGCGGTTCAAGTATAATTTCTCCTCACGTTATCAGTGATGCATATTCTGCTTTTAAAGAAGTGTTAGGAGAAAATTTAGTCTTTGCTTCTGGATATAGTTTAGAAACTGATGAAATTGATCAAACATTAATCGATGAAGCCGTTAAAGCTGTTAAAAGTTGTGATGTTGTAGTAATTATGGCGGGTCTTACTGATAAGTATGAGAGCGAAGGTTTTGATCGTGATCATCTAGATTTACCGATGAATCATAATGCACTTATTGAAGCTGTTGCTAAAGAGCATAATCAGGTGATTGTTGCTTTAGCTAATGGAGCTCCGGTAAGAATGCCTTGGTTAGACGATATACAAGGTTTGTTAGAACAGTACTTAGGTGGTGAGGCTTCAGGTGAAGCCTTAGCTGATGTTTGTTTTGGAATCGTTAATCCTAGCGGTAAGTTACCAGAAACTTTTCCAAATAGTTTAGAAGAACTTCCATCAAACCAAAACTTCCCTGGGGAAACTCGTCAGGTAGAATATCGAGAAGGTCAGTATGTAGGTTATCGTTATTACGATACAGTTGATAAAAAACCATTATTCCCCTTTGGTTTTGGATTGAGTTATTCCAAGTTTAAATATTCGGATATCCAAATCGAAACTAAAGATAACTCAATAAAAATCAAACTGACAATCAGTAATGAGAGTGACGTCTCGGGTAAAGAAGTAATCCAAGTTTATGTAGGTAAAAAATCAGCGAAAATTTATCGACCTAAGAAAGAATTAAAAGCATTTAAAAAGGTTGAAATAAGTGCAAATATGTCAGAAAAGGTTGAAA
>JBAYQC010000102.1:0-5299 GCA_041677365.1 Candidatus Izemoplasmatales bacterium
AAATTTTTGTTTTTAAAAGAAATCTTTATGACTTTAGTTAATCTGAGAATCTCAAAGATAATAAAAGCAACCAAGAATCTATAAGCTATTAAACCAATAGGAGAAATTTGATCTAAAACAATCTTAGACATCATAAAAGAAAACCCAAAGATAATACTAAACAATATTCCCGAAACATGAGCTTTTTTAATCATTTTTGTCTCCTTTGTAATCAACTCCTTGATATAAAGAATTACTTCGCATCAATTTATCGATTTCATTAATAACAATAAATTTTTTCAATGTCCAAGCTGGAGCGATTAAATCACTTTTCTTCGGATCTCCGGTTAAACGATGAATGATAATATTATCGTTTAACAAACAGATTTGTTTTACAGTGATTTGAACATATTCTTTTAAACTTAGCAGTTTAAATGGTTTTGATTCATAATATCTAGCTAGTGGAGTATTTTTAGCAATATATAACATATGAATCTTAACCCCTTGAATATCTAAGGTATTTAAAAACCGTGTGGTATCTAGCATCATTTCTTCAGTTTCATTTGGTAATCCGTTGATTATATGGACAACGACATCGATATTTAACTTTCGTAAAGCTTTAACCGTTGTTACAAAATTATTTAAATCATGACCTCGATTAATAAACTTTAGAGATTTATCGTGAATAGATTGAAGTCCGAGTTCAACGGTAAGATTAGTTAATTCATTTATTTCTGCTAAGAGATTATAGATTTTTTCGTTAAAGCAGTCTGATCTAGTTCCAATATTTAGACCAATAATATCTTTATCCAGACTTAAAGCTTCATAGTAAATTTTTTTTAATTTTTCTACCGGAGCGTAAGTATTTGAAAAAGCTTGAAAATAAGCGATATATTTACCATTTTTCCACTTTGTTTCCATCATTTCTTTAATGTTTTCAAACTGTACTCTTAAACTATTTTCTCTGTTTCCAGCAAACTCACCGCTACCTTCATCAGTACAAAATAAACAGCCTGCATGAGATATTTTACCGTCACGATTGGGGCAAGTAAATCCTCCATCTAAGGCAATCTTAAAAACCTTTGATTCAAATTTATTCCGATAATAATTATTTAAGGTATTATATGGTTTTTCTTTTGTGAAATAATTCATCTTAATCACCTACGGAAAAATTATACCATATTTTTTAAAAAAATATTCTTAATAATTTTTAGCTAATCGATTAAAAAAGAGTGAAAATTATTGTTATGAAAGAAAAAAATGTTATAATGTAAAAAGCAGGTGATGATGATATGTTTGAAGTTTTTTCCAATGCGTTTGTAAAGCCCAAACTACTGGCTGATTATCACAATAAAAAGCCTTGGTTTGTAATTTTATATCTATTTATATTAGTATTGTTGATGTCGATATCGACTTTCGTTTTTTTATTGTCAACTAATGTTTCAGTGATTAACGATACGACAACCGGTTGTACGATAACTGACAACAAGTTGGTATGTACACCTGGGGAGTATGATATTAATCAAGCTTATAGTCTTTATAACTTTGATCTTTACTTTTTACCAGAAACTAACTCCTTGGACGATATCAATAATTTAAGTCCTTTAGCAATTGTTTTTCAAGGCTCAAAAATGACAATGATTGTCAACCAATCACTTGCCAGAGATATTGACTTCGATAGTTTCGGGGGAATTGAAAGTATTGCTCAAGCAGTAAACATTCTAAAAGTCAGCGTGATTCTCTCAGGAATCGGTTTAAATCTACTATCAAATCTTTTTATAATTTTAATGGTAATTTCAATATCGAGTTTATCATTCTTAAGATTCAAACCCTATATAACCTATGGTAAGGTCTTTAAACTGGTAACATTCGCAGCGGCTCCAACAGCGTTTTTATTTGCGATTTGGAATTTGTTAAACTTTGACATTCTAATTTTCTTAGTATTGATGATTCTAGCTTATCGACCGATTATCGCACTTCAAAGAGAAATTTATTATCGCTTAGTAAACTTTCATGGAAATTTAAAAGATGAACCAAATAGTAATAACACAGTAGAACAAGATCAACCAGATGAATCAGATTCTAAAGATGATAAGGAAGATTAATTCTTCTTGGAAATTATTAGATTATGTGCTAAAATATTGGTAAATACGTGTGAAGCGAAAAAAGTAGCTTAGATTAAATAAGTCAAAGAGAGTCGACATTTTGGTGTAAGGTTGATACTTAAGGTTTAAGTGAATTAGTTCGTGGAGTAGGTTTTGTGCAACTCGTGAGCAAAACCCGCAGTAGACATTCTGCGTTAAAAAAATAAAGAGCTGATTATAAATAATCAGAAATTAAGGTGGTACCGCGGATATATTCGCCCTTTGCTAAACTAGATTTAGTGGAGGGCTTTTCTTTTATTTTTTAAAAGAGTTAGAAAGGAAATGAGAAAAATGAGTGAATTTATACCTAGTTTTGATGAATTGAAGATTGAAAAGAAATGGCAAGATCGCTGGTATAACAATAAGTATTTTGTGGCTAACGATTATTCGGAAAAGGAAAAATACTATTCTTTAGTAGAGTTCCCTTATCCTAGTGGTTCAGGAATGCATATCGGTCATATCAGAGCTTATTTATCTTTGGATGTATTATCAAGAAAACGGCGAATGGAAGGGAAAAATGTTCTTTTTCCCATTGGTTTTGATGCCTTTGGTTTACCTACAGAAAATTACGCAATAAAAAATCAAATCCATCCTCGTATTGTTACAGATAATAATATCAAAGTTTTTAAAGAACAACTTAAAGCTGCTGGTCTTTCTTTTGATTTTTCTAGGGTAATTGATACTACTGATCCAGAGTATTATCGTTGGACACAGTGGATATTCTTAAAAATGTATGAACACGGATTGGTATACAAGGATATAGCCTACGTGAATTTTTGTCCTGACTGTAAGGTAGTTTTGTCAAACGAGGAATCCCAAGGTGGTAAATGTGATCGTTGTGATAGCGATGTAATCCAATTAGAACGCGATGTTTGGTTTTTAAAGATCACTGAGTATGCAGAAAAATTACTTGAAGGTCTTGATGAACTAGAATCAAACTCAAGAATTAGAGCTGAACAAGAAAAATGGATTGGAAAATCATCAGGAGCTTATATAAATTTTAAAATTTCTGGAAGTGAAAAATTATTAAAAGTTTTTACAACTAGACCAGATACTATCTATGGAGCGACATTTATGGTCATTGCTCCAGAACATCCATATTTAGATATGTTTAAAGATCAAATTCAAAATTTTAATGAAATTCAAGATTACCAACAAAAAGCTTTATTAAAATCAGAATTTGAAAGAATTGAACTTGCTAAGGATAAGACCGGAGTAGAAATCAAAGGCTTAAAAGCGATAAACCCTTTGACAAACGAAGAAATCCCGATTTTTATCTCTGATTATGTAATGATTACCTATGGAACTGGAGCGATAATGGCAGTTCCTGCTCATGATACAAGAGATTATGAATTTGCGAAGAAATATAATTTAAAAATTATCGAAGTTATTAAGGGCGGAGACATTACCAAAGAAGCCTTTACAGACACTGAAACAGGTCTTTTAGTCAATAGTCCTTTAATTGATGGTCTTACAGTTGAAGCTGCTAAGCAGAAAATTATTGAATTCTTGGAAAAAAATCAACTTGGAGAGTTAGCTGAACAGTACCGAATGAAAGATTGGGCATTTAATCGCCAAAGATATTGGGGAGAACCAATTCCAATCATTTATTGTGATAAATGTGGTGTTGTCCCAGTTCCTTATGAGGATTTACCAGTAACTTTACCAATGGTAGAAAAATTTATTCCTACAGATACTGGAGAATCTCCATTAGCTAATATTGAAGAGTTTGTTAATTGTACCTGTCCTAAATGTGGTGGTAAGGCAAAAAGAGAAACCGACACGATGCCACAATGGGCAGGAAGTAGTTGGTATTTCTTAAGGTACATCGATCCTTTAAACCATGAAAAAATCGCTAGTAAAGAAAAATTAGCTTACTGGGGTCAAGTGGATTGGTATAACGGCGGGATGGAACATGTCACAAGACATTTAATTTATTCGCGTTTTTGGAATCATTTCTTGTATGATATCGGTGAAGTACTCTATAAAGAACCGTATAAAAAGCGGACAGCACAAGGTATTATTCTTGGTTCAGATAATGAAAAAATGTCAAAATCCAAAGGCAATGTAGTTAATCCGATGGAGATTATTGATGAATTTGGTGCGGATACTTTAAGAACTTATGTCTTGTTTATGAGTGATTATGAAATGAGTACGCCTTGGAGCGATTTAGGCTTAAAAGGCGCAAGGAGATTCTTAGATAAGATTTGGCGTTTATTCCCTAATGTTAAAGAAGCAGAAACATATACTCCAGATTTAGAAAGAATTATCCATGAAACCATTAAAGGTGTTGGTGAAGATATTGAAAATATGAAGTACAACACCGCTATCGCTAAACTGATGACACTTCTTAATGAGTATAATAAAAAAGACGCCATTACTAAAGCTGATTACGAAGTGCTTCTAACTCTTTTAAACCCGATTGCTCCTCATGTAACAGAAGAATTATGGGAGATGTTAGGGCATGAAACTTTACTAGTTTATGAAACCTATCCTGAATATGATGAAGCAAAACTAGTTAAAGATGAAGTCGAAATTGTCTTGAGTGTTAATGGCAAGGTTCGCGATAAAATTATTGTTGAAAACAACTTTGATCAAGAAAAACTTAAATCTTTGGCTTTAGAAAGCGAAAAAGTCCAAAATCACCTCGAAGGAAAGAAAGTTATTAAAATAATTGTCGTTCCAAATAAGCTAGTTAATATAGTTGCTAAATAATCCTCTTTTCAGAGGATTATTTTTTAAAAAAAGATAATGTTTTAAACCTGAGTAATATTTATTAGGTGATGAAAATTGATTGAAAAACTAACAACAAGATATGATCCTTCATATGTTAAAGCCATTGAGAATAATCAGTGCAATCGCTGTTTCTCAAAGCGTATTTTTTCAGATAGTCAAAATGTCAGTTACTGTATAGAATGTTTTGGTATGGGAGAAGTAAACAGTCTAATGTATTTAAAACGAACAAAAAGAAAGGTGGTTATCAATCCATTTGAAATCGAGTTAGATTTTTCTTTGAGTGATTATCAATTAAGAGGAAGTGAATTTTTCTTAGGCTGTTATAAACGAAAAAAATCAGCTTTTTTGCAAGCTGTCTGCGGAGCTGGTAAAACTGAGATGATTCTTGAACTGATAAAACTCGCTATTGAAAGTGGTGATGTGGTTTGTTTTTGTATACC
>JBAYQC010000103.1:0-5283 GCA_041677365.1 Candidatus Izemoplasmatales bacterium
GTCATTGAACTAGCTTGTTCAGCTGGTCTTCCAGTAGTATATTCGACAATGCTTGCTTTTCATGAACTATCGATATTTGAATCAGCGCTTTATATTTTAGTTTATGTAATCTTTTTTATTTTTGATGATTTGCTGATATTTACAATTGCAGCTGTAAGTTTTAGAGTAACTGGAATTTCCAATAAATACGCCAAGTACTCCAACTTAATCGGAGGCATAATTATGATTGGTTTGGGAATATTATTGTTGTTTTTCCCAGAGATATTAATATAAAAGGAGATCACTTTTTTAAAAAAGTCATCTCCTTTTTTTATACTTTAGGTCGATATTTTTTCGCTAAACCGCCAAGGCTAGTTTCACGATAACGTTCAGAAAGATCTTTTCCCGTTTCCTTCATTGTTTCAACTATGGTGTCAAATGATATTAAACTGGTTGTTGTCAGAAGCTGCGCTAACTCTCCTGCGTTAATTGCTCTATGAGCAGCTACAGCGTTCCTTTCAATGCAAGGAATTTGTACATACCCATTTATCGGGTCACAGGTGAGTCCTAGATGATGTTCAAGAGCAATTTCAGCGGCGTATTCAATATCATCCATATTTCCATATTCAAGTTCACTGTAAGCTGCTGCAGCCATAGCACAAGCACTACCAATCTCAGCTTGACATCCGGCCTCAGCTCCCGAGATAGAACCATTAGTTTTAATAATATTACCGATGATACCAGCTGTAGCTAATGCATCAATAATCTTTTCATCACTGTATTTGTAAACATCCTTTAAATAATATAAGACACTAGGTAAAACTCCACTAGCTCCACAAGTTGGAGCTGTAACAACTAAACCGCCACTAGCGTTGACTTCACTTACTGCATATGCATAAGCGCTAACAAGCCTGAGTTCAATTGACACTTTGTTTTTCGTTGAATAAAGCAATGATCTTGCTTTTCTTTTCACACTTAACTTACCAGGTAGATATCCTTCTGTATGTAGACCGATATTAATTGCTTCTTGCATGACTCGCCAGATCTTTCTTAAATGTTCTTTAATTTCTTGACCTTCAAAAAGATAGACATAATCATAAAGTGTCAACTTTTCTTTTTTACAATAAGTAGCTATCTCAGAGAATGTGTTGTGTGGATAGATTTCTTTTTCTTCAACTTCACTTTCGCCTTTTCTTAAGAATGAGCCACCACCGATACTATAATATCTTTCCTTGGCAATTTCTTGATTATTTTTGTAAGCGATTATATCTAGAGTATTTGGGTGGTCTGTAATCCAATCATTAGAAAAGATTATTTCAACAGGGCTTAATACTCTTTCAATAGCTTTATCAGTTAAATGTCCTCTTCCAGTCAAACTCAAAGAACCATAAAGAATTACTTTATAATTATCTGCAGAATAACGATTTTTCATATCTTTGGCAATGCGTTCAGGCCCTATAGTGTGTGAACTAGAAGGTCCATGACCAATTTTATAAAGTGATTTTAATGACTTCATTTTATCTACCTCATTAATTAATAATTATAACATAAAATCTCAGTAATATGCAGATGATTTTAGTGAAAACTATTCTAAAAAACAAAAGAATATCTAGTTTAAAAATAAAAGCGTTTTCCGATGTTTAAAAGGGTTTATTTTTCTTGTATAAGGTGTTATAATTTGCTTGATGATTTTAAGAAAGCGAGGGAAAAATGCGTGAAAAAATATTAGATATGAGTACGCTTGACAAAGACTTACTTCTAAAGCTCGATGATTATATTGAAGCGATAGAAGGCGACAAACAAGAACATTTGATTCATGTGCTACATAAGGCACAGGAAATCTTTGGTTACTTACCACAAAATTTACAATTATACATCGCACGGAAATTGGATTTATCCGGAGCTAGGGTTAACGGGGTAGTTACATTTTATTCGTTTTTTAATGAGAACCCAGTCGGAAAATATACAATTAGCGTTTGTATGGGAACTGCTTGTTATGTAAAAGGAGCAGACAAAGTTTTACAGCGAGTTCTAGAATTAACTGGTACGAGTAAAAATGAAATTAGTAAAGACGGATTATTCACAGTTAAAGATGTTCGCTGTATTGGAGCTTGCGGTCTTGCGCCAGTAATGACAGTTAACGATAAGGTTTATGGTAAGGTTACACCTAAGGATGTCGATGAAATTATTCGTCATTATCGGAGTGTTGAAAATGCGGATAAATAATTTTGAAGACTTGAAACTCTGGCAAAAAAAATGTCCGAGAAAAACTGATTATAAAATTAATGTTTTAATCTGTATGGGAACAAGCTGTATGTCAAGCGACAGCGAAATGATAGCAATTTTATTAGAAAAGACTTTAAAAACGCGCAATGTTATTGCGGAGGTCAATGTTATTAAGACGGGATGTTTTGGTTTTTGTGGACAAGGACCAATCATAAAAATTGAACCTGATGATATAACCTATGTGCAAGTTAAAGTCGAAGATATTGAGGAGATTGTTGATAGTCATATTATTAATCGGACTATTGTTGAAAGATTATTATATCAAGATCCTCATGATACAGATGCCATAAAAGAGAGTTCAGGAATGAACTTTTATCGTAAGCAAATGCGGATTGCATTACGAAATTGTGGCGAAATTAATCCAGAAAACATCGAAGATTACATCGTCAATGACGGCTATTTTGCACTTTCAAAAGTATTACAAGAATACACACCGGAAAAGGTAATTGAAATCATCAAAAAAGCAGGATTAAGAGGTCGTGGTGGCGGTGGTTTTTACACTGGATTAAAATGGGAAATGACAAGAAGATTCCCTGGAGATGAAAAATATGTTATCTGTAACGCTGATGAAGGAGATCCAGGGGCGTTCATGGATCGGTCGATTTTAGAAGGAGATCCTCATTCAATATTAGAAGCAATGATGATAGCTGGTTATGCAATGGGCGCAGAAAACGGGCTTATTTATATCCGTGCTGAATATGGAATCGCTACTAAACGTTTACGAATAGCTATTGATCAAGCGAAGAAAGCGGGATTAATCGGTAAAAATATTTTTGGCACAAACTTTAATTTCAACATTGAAATTAAATTAGGCGCTGGTGCTTTTGTTTGCGGAGAAGAAACAGCTCTTATTCATTCAATGGAAGGATTTAGAGGCGAACCAACAAAAAAACCGCCTTTTCCAAGTGAAGCTGGATTTAGAGGAAAACCTTCATCGGTAAATAATGTTGAAACTTTTGCAAATATTCCAGCAATAATCCTTAAAGGTTATGAATGGTTTAGCGCAATAGGGACAAAAGGTTCTAAGGGAACTAAAGTTTTTGCTCTTGCTGGACAGATAAGAAATAATGGACTTGTAGAAGTACCGATGGGTACTACTTTTAGAGAAATAGTATATGATATTGGTGGAGGTCATCCTGAAGGAAAAAATATCAAGGCAATTCAAATAGGTGGACCAAGTGGTGGTGTAATCACGGAAGAATATTTTGATACTAAAATTGACTATGATTCGCTGATTAGTATGGGCGCAATGATGGGTAGTGGTGGTATGATTATCATGGATGAAGAGACTGACATGGTTAAAGTCGCTAAATTCTACCTAGAATTTACGCAAGACGAATCCTGTGGAAAATGCACTCCATGTCGAATCGGTACCAAAAGAATGTATGAAATTTTGGATCGATTAGTAAAAATGGAAGGTAAACCAGAGGATTTAGATAAACTTAAAATTCTTGGAGAAAATATTAAAAATAGTTCGCTTTGTGGATTAGGACAAACGGCACCTAACCCAGTTTTATCGACGATGAAATATTTCCCGGAAGAGTATGAAGCTTATGCTTATCGAACTAAAAAAACCACATATACAATTGATCCTAAAAAATGTATAGGTTGTACTAAATGCGCAAGAAATTGTCCGGTTTCATGTATAACCGGAACGGTTAAAGAACCACACTATATTGATGAAAGTAAGTGTATCGCTTGTGGAGCTTGTTATGAAGCTTGTCCAGTTGACGCGATACTTAAACCGTAGGAGGGTTTTTTGACATGAAAAAAATAATCGATAAAAAAGTACAACTTAAGATTAATAATATTAATGTTACAGTAGATAAAGGCACAACTGTTTTAGAAGCTGCTGAAAAGATTGGGATTCATATTCCAACCCTTTGTCATCTTAATTTAGAAGATTTCGGTGTTGTAAATAAGAGCGCTAATTGTAGAGTTTGTGTAGTTGAAGATGAAGATACAGGAAAACTAGTGCCTTCCTGCGCTCAAGAAGTAAGAGATGGAATGCATATTCAAACCGATTCATTGAAAGCAGTGATGGCAAGAAGAACTAATCTTGAACTCTTGTTGTCTAACCATCCTCAAGATTGTTTAACTTGCGTTAAGAATTTAGATTGTGAATTACAATCATTAGCACATGAACTTAATATTAAAGAAATGCATTATCAAGGTGAAAAAATGTCCCATCCAAAAGACGAAACGTCATTTGGGATAATCAAAGATACAAATAAATGTATTATGTGTAGACGTTGTATTACCATGTGTAATGATGTTCAAACTGTTGGTGTGCTAGGAGCTTTAAAACGGGGATTTGATGCAGTGATAGCTACGGCATTTCATCTTGACTTAAATCAAACTAGTTGTACTTACTGTGGTCAATGTGTTTCCGTGTGTCCAACAGGAGCTTTAGCTGAAACAAATGATTCACCAAAAGTATGGCGAGCTTTAAATAATCCAGATAAACATGTTATTGTTCAAGTAGCACCAGCTGTAAGAGCTGCTATAGGTGAAGAATTCGGTTATGAACCGGGAACAATTCTTACTGGTAAGGTTGTTTCTGGTTTAAAAAGATTAGGTTTTGATCAAATTTTTGATACTAATTTTGGTGCTGACTTAACAATTATTGAAGAGGCTACTGAACTGGTTGACAGAATTCAAAATAATAAAACCTTACCGATGCTTACCTCTTGTTGTCCGGCTTGGGTACAGTTCATTGAACATCAATTTCCAGAACTTTTAGATGTTCCTTCTTCATGTAAGTCACCTCATGAAATGGTAGGTATTTTGGCCAAGACTTATTATGCTAAAGAAAACGGCATTGATCCAAAAGATATTGTTATGGTATCAATTATGCCATGTACAGCTAAGAAAGCAGAAGCTGCTAGAGCTGAGCTTAATAAAGATGGTTTAAGCGATGTGGATTATGTAATGACAACCAGAGAGTTAGCCAGAATGTTTAGAGAAGCTTCTATTGACTTTCGTAAATTACCCGAAGCTGATTTTGATCAATTATTA
>JBAYQC010000104.1:0-5275 GCA_041677365.1 Candidatus Izemoplasmatales bacterium
AAGAAATTTTTTCTCTTAAACTGCTCTGTAATAAAACCTTGTTATGAAAATTGAGTTTAAGCGCTTTTTCACTCAATTGATTTAAATAATATTTTCGAAAAGTTTCACTCTCTTTAATTAAATCATCTAAATCATTTTTGTTAAGAAAAGCTATCTCCGTTTCACATAGACAAACTAGGTTTCCTGGGTAAAAAGGGTGTTTGCTATTGATTAAAAAATCACCAAAAAGCTCCTCATCATAGAGTTTCGCTAAAACTCTCTCCTCGCCAGATTTTGTATAATGAATTAAAGCTAAATTACCTCTGATTATGTAACCTAGTTTATCACAAATATCATTTTCCAAAAAAATCGCAAAACCTTCAGGATATCTACAACTTAGAGAAAATCTTTTACCGATTAATTTATCAGTTAATAAATTCATAAATTACCTTCTTACCGTAACATATGTTACATATTTTACTTTGACTTTAGTATATCATAATACTTAAGAAAAAGGATGGTTTACTAATGAAAAAATGCTTATTAATATTATTCTTAATGCTCGTTATTAGTTTAACTGCATGTTCAAATTCCGCTGAAGGAGTTAAAGTAATTGTTCCCGAAGGAATTCCCGCTATAGCTCAAAGTAAAATGGAATATGACGGTGAATATATCATCGATAGAGTCACTGGCCCACAAAATTTAAGTTCTTCATTTTCAAGTGAATCTCATGATATCATCATCGCTCCAATAAATCTGGGAGCTAATTGGTATAACAAGGAAGCCCCCTATAAATTAGCTGCTGTTTTAACCTGGAATAACTTGCAATTGATTTCTAAAAACCCCATCAATAGCATTCTTGATTTGGATAATGAAGATATCCTTGCCTTTGGTCAAGGCGCTGTACCGGAAATGATTATTGCTTATTTATTCTCACAGATAAATTTTAATACTCAGCCACGAATAGATTACAGTAGCACCTCAACACAACAGAGTTTATTAAGTTTTTTACAAGGTGATGTAAATTTCGCTATCATCTCTGAACCAACTACAACCACTGCTAGAAACATGGATGAAGTATATTATTTTTTAGACCTTGTTGAGATATTGAGTGAATATACTGATACAACTAATTTCCCACAAGCTGGAGTTTTTATTCATAACAATCTTTCAAAAAACAAAGCAGAAGCTTACTTAGATACTCTTGAAAAATCAGAAAATTATGTTTTATCAAATCCTCAAAGCAGCGCTTCTTATTGCGAGGATTTGGACTATCCCTTTTCTAAAGAGGTAATTGAAGAAAGCATCCCTTTTAGCCGGATTGATTTTACTCTAAGTAAGAATATTATTTCCGAATTAGATGATTTCTTCCAATTAATTTATGATTATAAACCAGAGCTTATTGGTTCAAATCTCCCTGATGAAGATTTCTATTGGTGATTTATGATGAGAAAATATTTATTGGGTAGTTTATCAGTAATTTTCTTATTATTATTGTGGTATAGCTTTTCTCTAGCAATAGACAATCCTTACGTACTACCAAATCCGGTAAGTGTAATGATAAGATTTTTTAGACTTCTGTTTGAAACCGAAACTTACTTAGTTATATTTACAACACTCTATCGTTTGCTAATTGCTTTTACAGTTTCAGTAATTCTAGGAATTATTTTCGGTTTGTTATCAGGAAATTACAGTTTTATAGCAGAATTTTTAAAGCCTTTAGTTTCTATATTGAGAACCCTTCCCGTAGCGTCAATAATCATTATTATTTTAATTATTTTCGGTAATCAATTTTCTTTATACTTAATTACCTTTTTAATGATTTTCCCCCTAATCTATGAAGCAACTAAGGACGGTATTCTAAATATTCCTGAAGACTTAAACAACAATATTGCTTTAGAAACTCATCACTTACTGGTAATTATGATTAAAATTCAACTACCTCTTGCTTTTTCACATCTTAAAACTGCACTCTTCCAAGGTTTAGGTTTAGGATTTAAGGTCATCGTAATGGCGGAATTTATCTCGCAAACAACTAGAGGAATCGGTAAAGAACTATACTCAGGAAGTATTTCGATAAACTATGAATTAGTATTTGCTTGGACTTTAATTATTATAATTTTAGTTTTAATATTTGAATTACTTTTAAACAAAATCAAGAAATACATTTAAGACCTTTTACAGGTCTTTTTTTTAAGAAAAAGCACTCAATTTCTGAGTGCTTTATTAAAATCTATAAAATAAATATCTTTGTTCTAGGGTTGCTAAAACTCAATTTTATCACGATTTCACCGCTACTTGAGGGATTGTATGTCGTAATATAAAGACCAATTGAAGCTTCAGGATTTGTAATTGGCATAAATAGTTCTTGAGAATTACCCTTGATTGTTACATCATCAATTAACAAATCTCTAACAATTAAACCAGTATCGAAATCATCAGGGCTAGAATCCTCTTGTAACTCATCCCAACCATAAACATATGATATAACTGCTAATGTATAAGTTTCCCCTGGACTTAATTGTACTCCATCATCAAGAACATAAAATATTGGCTCTCTATACAATATATCTTCCATTTCTTCGTATGTGATTTCCATTAAAATAATCGTATTATCAAAAGGACTTACTTCATAGAAAGTGGCTAAAGTAACGTTCTCTCCTTGAGTAATATTTCCATTGGAGCGGATTCCTCCATCATTGCTTAAAGCAATGTCAGCTCCAGTGGCCGCTAACATTACATTACCAACCCAGTTTTGTAGTTGAGAAGTGTAAAGAACTGTTTCACCGGCTACTGCTAAAGCTTCACTTCCCATCGCTTCAACATATTCATCAACTATCTCTTGTACATTCAAATCATAGTTAGTCCCTGCAGTAAATACATCCACTAAAGAAACATTTTGATTAAGTATCTCTTTACTGTTGGTATCAACTGTAAAAACAACTTTACCAAAAGAATTACCGTTCCCGCCAGCTTGAACTAACATTAATGGATTACCACCAGTTCTAGTAATATAACCAGTTTGATATGAATGTGTATGTCCGTTAATTACTAAATCGACTAGATAATCACCGTTATTATTTTTTAGATTAGCTATATCTTGATTTGGTTGATAATTTTCAATTCCAGAAGGATTTCCATCATGAATATTAACCACGATTATATCAACACCCATACTTTCTAATGTCAAACCAACTTCTAATACCGAATCAGCAAAATTAGTGTCAAATTCATATGGTTCAACTGCTGTATAGATAATGGAATCATACACATCGCCAATATAACTGATTATCCCTACTTCAATACCTTCTTTTTGAACAATGGTAAATTGGAAGACATTTCCATTTTCTACAGTTAACAATGAACCATCTGATAAAAGGTAAATATTTGCATTAAGCAAAGGAAAATCTGCCTCACCATTAGTAGGGTCACCATCAAAGTAATCTAATATTTGATCAATTTCCCAGTCAAACTCATGATTACCGATACCCATTGCATCGCAGCCCATTGCATTCATACATTCTAAGACTGATAATCCATAAGTCATGTTGGAAATTGCCGTTCCTTGGAACATATCACCATTGGCAATCAACACAACATCGTCCAGTGTATTTGCATCACGAATTTGATTGAACAAGTAAGCCATATTTGAAATGCCACCTGTTCCATCTTCCTCTTGTTCAATATAGCCATGCAAATCATTAACGGTAAGAATTGTTAAATCAAAAGTATTATTTTGCGAAGATATTACTTCAATTTCATTAACCAATATATTTAAGTATTTGGTTGTTGATCCACTTACATATAAAGCATATCCTCTTAGTCTAACTTCTTCTCCAGAATAACTAGTTAAATCCATTACACTTGATAGTGATTGAAGTGATCCTTTAACTGTTGTTCCTTCGATTATTAAGTTGATATAACTTCCATCTACAATTAAGTTTCCACTTAATTCTAAATATTCTCCTACTACTAGGTTTTCGACATATTCAGAGATATTATCACTACTTAAAACAGTTGTTTGGCTCGGTGTATTTATACCTACAGTTGAAATTACTGTAATTACGCTATCAGCGGTAAATTGAACCTGTCCTCCATAGTTTGATGTCGTACCTGTGATTTCTATCTTTTCTCCTAAATTTACAGTTGGAATTTGATTTAAATAAATATATATTGCATCACTATCATCTCTAATCAATACACCTTTATCTGTTAATCCTGTTACTACACCTCTAGTAGTATACATCTCTCCTATTGTTCCTTGTTTTACTTCTGTGATTAAGTCGAATTCTTCTTCAGTAATAGTCGAGGTTTCTGTAGTTTGCTCAGTTGTTGTCTGAGTTGTCTTAGTTGTTTGTGTTGTTTCTAGAGTTGAATTAGATGTTGTTGATTCAGTTGATATAGTTATACTATCTGTTGTTAATTCTCCATTTGTTGTTTGCGGATTTTGTTGTTGAAAAAAATCACATCCGGCCAAAGTAAATAAACAGAGGATTAATAAACTAATGCTAATAAATCGTTTTAGCATTCTTATTGCCCCCTTATACAAAAAATTATTATACTAGTTAATTATAAAAAACGTTATGTCTAGTGTCAAGCCAATATCTACTATTGCTAAAAAAAAGCAAACATTGGATAATGTCTGCTTTATTTAAGGTTATTTATCGCATTAGATTCTTTCTTTTGCACTATAACTAGTGTGCAAAAGATCATGAGCGATATGACTTCCTGGTTCTTGTAAAAAGTCTTTATATAGTTTTATAACCATTTCATTTTCATGAGACTTTCTTCTTGGAAGTTTAGCATCCAAATCATATAAAGCTTGTTGGCGCTTAAGAAGAATCTCAGTATGTCCGTGGTGATATGGTTGCCCTCCGCCACCAATACAACCACCAGGACATGCCATAATTTCAATAGCATGAAACTTACTTTTTCCACTCTTTATATCATTAAGTAACTTACGTGCATTTCCTAAACCATGAGCAATACCGATATTTAATTCTAAATCACCAATTTTTACCTTAGCTTCACGAATTCCTTCTAGACCTCTGAATTGATTAAAATTGACTTCTTTTAATTCTTCTCCGGTAATCATTTCGTAAGCTGTACGTGTAGCTGCTTCAATAACCCCTCCGGTTGTTCCAAAGATTGCTGCAGCTCCAGTAGATTCTCCTAATAATTGATCAAAATCAGCTTCGGGTAATTTACGAAAGTCAATAGAAGCTTCTCTAAACATTCTGGCTAACTCTCTGGTTGTCATTACATAATCCACATCGCTTAAACCATCTTTATTAAG
>JBAYQC010000105.1:0-5243 GCA_041677365.1 Candidatus Izemoplasmatales bacterium
AATAACCAATAATGTTTTTTTTACTAAAGTCAGCGTTTTTTTGTAGTGAAAACAAAAAAATATGTTATAATGTTTAAGATGTTGAGGAGGTTTTTATGATTGGTCATGCTTTAGCAATTGATGGTCCAGCTGGAGCTGGTAAATCAACAGTGGCGAAAAATCTTGCAAAACGCTTAGGTTATATATATATCGACACTGGAGCGATGTATCGAGCGACAACTTACAAAGCTTTGAGTTTAGAGATTGATTTGGAAGATCCAGAAGCTTTTGGGTTCTTAGATGACACTGATTTTGAATTTAAAAAAGGCGAACTCTATATGGACTCTGTCAATATGACGAGTTTAAACCGATTAAAAGAAGTTAGCGATAACGTTTCTTTAGTTGCCTCCCATATTCCTGTTAGAAACAAACTAGTCAAACTCCAACAAGAAATTGCACTCAACAATAATGTGGTTATGGATGGAAGAGATATTGGAACAGTTGTTTTAAAGGATGCTAATTTAAAGGTTTTTCTGACAGCTTCACCACAAGTTAGAGCCAAACGTAGATATGAAGAACTAGTTGCTTTAGGAAGAAAAGTTGATATAGTTGAATTGGAAAAAGACATTGTCAGGAGAGATCAATATGACTCTTCGAGAAAATACAATCCACTAAAGCAAGCAGAAGATGCTATCTATATCGATACATCGAATAAAAATATTGATGAAGTAACAGATTTGCTATATAAAAAATTTATTGAGATAGTTAACAAAGGAGATTTAAAAGAATGAGTTTATACGATCAAGCAAGGTTATACACACCGAAGGTAGGAGATATCGTTACCGGTACCGTAGTAAAAGTGACTAAGGATGAGGTACTAGTCGATATAAATTATTCATGCGAAGGAGTAATTTATAAAAATCATCTAGCCTTAGATAAGATTAGCAGCGCTAAAGATCTAGTAAAAGAAGGCGATGAAATCAAGGTTAAAGTCACACAATTTAAGAAAGGTGATGAATCTGATTCATTGTTATTATCACGTTTAGATTTACTTAGAAATGAAAAAATGGAATCTGTTCGCAATGAACTTGAAGTTGATAAAGATTTTGAATTCTATGTAAAACGCTCTGTAAACGGCGGATTAATTCTTGATTATTCTGGTGTTGAAGCGTTCTTACCAGATAGTTTAATTTTCCTACAAGGAGAAGAATTAAAAAAAGAAGATTTAGTTAATACAAAAATTAAAGCGAGAATTATTGAAATTTCAAAACAAAGAAATCGTGATAAAATCGTTGTTAATCGTAAGCAAATAGTATATGAAGAATTAAAACTTCAAGAAAAACAAGATTTAGAAAAGCTTAACGTTGATGATATCATCAAAGTTAAGGTTGCTAGAATTGTTGATTTTGGTGCTTTTGTTACAATCACAGATAACTTGGATGGATTAGTTCATATTTCTGAGATATCTCATTATCATGTTAAAAATGTTAATGATTATCTTCAAGTAGGAATGGAAGTAGAAGCGAAAGTAATCAAGATTAAAGGGAAGAAAATTAGTTTATCAATTAAAGCACTTTTACCAACACCATGGGATAACTTTTTGAAAGAGTACAAAGTCGGTCAAAAAGTTGAAGGAACAGTTGTAAGAAAAATGCAAAACGGTATGCTTCTAGAAGTAGAGAAAGAAGTAGTAGGTTTACTTAATCGTTATGATTATTCTTGGAACCCTCAAGATAATTTAGCTGGAAGAGTTGAAGTTGGGGAAAAGTTAGAGGTAGAAATAACCTCAATTGATAAGAAAAAACAACAATTCACTTTATCTAAAAAGCATTTGGAATATAATCCTTGGGCTGATTTAAAACTTAAAGAGGGAGAATTGGTCTCTGCAACAGTTTTAAGAGCTGAAGAAAAGGGAGCGGTAATCCAAGTTGAAGAAGTTGAAGGTTTCTTACCAATTAGTGAACTATCTGTTGAGAGAGTAAACCGAGTTGAAGATATTGTTAAACCAGAAGATATCATTACTGTCGAAGTTATTGAGTTCAAACCCAAAGAATGGAAGTTAATCGCTTCAATTAAGTCTGTTCAAGAAAAGAAAAATCGCGCTGAATATGAAAGTCAATTAAAAGAAAATGTCAGCGGGAATCAAAGTTTAAGAGACTTATTCGAAGAATATAATAAATAAAAAAAGTTGGTGATAATATGTTACCAGTAGTAGCGATTGTTGGTCGACCAAATGTTGGAAAATCAACCCTATTTAACCGTATTGTAGGAGAAAGAAAATCGATTACTGATGACGAACCAGGTGTGACAAGAGACCGTATTTATGCTCACGCTACCTGGCTAAATCGAGAATTTACATTAATTGATACAGGGGGCATCGAGTTAAACGATGCACCTTTTTTGACTGAAATAAAAGCCCAAGCAGAAATTGCTATTGAAGAAGCTGATGTTATTATCTTTGCAGTAGATGGTAAGTCTGGTTTACTTCCTTCTGATAAAGATGTGATGAATATTCTATATCAAAGTGATAAACCGATTATCGTGGCTGTAAATAAAGTTGATACACAAAAATATCGTGATTCGCTTTATGAGTTTTATGAACTCGGAGCTACATCGGTGTTTAATATCAGTTCGATACATGGGATTGGTATCGGCGAACTTTTAGATGAGGTCATTGCTCATTTACCGGAAAAAGAATCACAGTTATACGAGGATGATGTTGTAAGGATTTCGATAATTGGTCGTCCTAATGTTGGAAAATCTTCATTAACTAATTCTTTGTTGGGATATGAAAGAGTTATAGTTTCTGATATTGAAGGTACAACCACCGATTCAATTGATACAGAATTCACTTTGGATGGCGAAAAATATGTAGCAATTGATACTGCGGGAATGAGAAAACGCGGGAAAATCTATGAAAACCTTGATAAATACGCTAATCTTAGGGCTATGCAAGCGATTGATAGAAGTGATATTTCGTTATTAGTATTAGACGCTGAAACAGGAATTATCGCTCTAGACAAAAATATTGCTGGATATGCTATCGATAATAAAAAAGCTCTTATTATTGTTGTAAATAAATGGGACGCAATTGAAAAGTCTCAACATACAATGCATGAGTGGGAAGAAAAGATCAGAAATGAGTTTAGGTTTTTAAGTTATATTCCAATTGTGTTTTTATCTGCTAAAACTAAAGCAAGAATTCACACTTTATTTCCCATAATCAAAACTACTTATCTAAACTATACAAGAAGAGTTTCAACTTCATTATTGAATGAAGTTATCCAAGAAGCTGTCATTATAACCCCGCCTAAAAAACACAATCAAAAAATGATCAAGATTTATTATGCGACTCAAGTTAAGACAAAATGTCCGACTTTTGTCTTGTTTGTAAACGACACAAAAGCCTTGCATTTCTCATATTATCGCTATTTGGAGAACCGGTTAAGGGAAAATTTTGACTTTTTTGGTACCCCGATATCGTTAATTTTAAGAAATCGCGAATAAATTTACATAAAAATCGTTTTTTTTCGCTAAACTCCTTGCTTTTTTAATGATTTAGTTTTATAATGGGTTTATATTAAAGAAGGAGGAATTAAAAATGAACAAATCAGAATTAGTTGCTAGAATTGCTGACTTAGCGGATCTTTCAAAGAAAGATGCTGAACAAGCTTTAAACTCTACAGTATTAGCTATCCAAGAAGCATTAGTAAAAAAAGAAAAGGTTGTTTTAACTGGCTTCGGTACATTTGAAGTTAAACAACGTAAAGCAAGAGTTGGACACGATCCAAGAACTGGTGAAACTATTCATATTCCTGCACTTTGGGCTCCAACTTTTAAAGCTGGAAAAGTATTAAAAGAAAAAGTTCGTTAATCTTTAATTAACGTTTAGGCTGAGACTATCTCAGCCTTCTTTTTTTATTAACTTTAACCATAAAAAAAAGCCCAATTGAACTGAACCCTTAAGAGTAGACACAAAATAAAAAAGTGTCTACTTTTTAATTTCTTAAGCGAATTGTATTATAAAAAATCATCCACTCATGGACTAATTGTTCATATTCATCTAAAGATGTGATATCATTATTATAGAGAGTTTCTTTCTTTAAAATAGAATGAAAACTTTCGATAACTGCGTTATCTAAAGGGTTTCCTTTTCGTGAATGGGATATGATAATGCCATTAGATTCGCAGATAACTTTATATTCAGTTGAAAGATACTGAGAACCTTGATCTGAATGGAGGACTAGTCCATTCAGATCATTTGTTTTATATATCGCTTCATTAAGGGTATCCATAACTAATTTGTTATCATTGTAATAACTAATCTTATAAGCTACCCAATTTCTTGTTTCTAAGTCTAAGATTGTACTTAGATATGCTCTTTTTCCATTTCTTGTTAAAGTAAGATAAGTAATATCTGTAACCCAACCTCTTTGTTTGAAATTACGTTTTAACTGATCTGATTGAGATTGTTCCTCGATATATTTTTTCGGATAGTTTGGCTTGATATCTTTGATATATTTTGCCATGATTCCATATTTGCTCATTACCCTTAATACTTTCTTGTGATTCATAACTAGCCCGTATTGTCGCTTCAAATCTTCGGTTATTCTTCTATAGCCATACACTTTCTTATACTTATCAAATATCTTTTTGATTATAAGATAATCTTGATAATCTGGATCTACTGTATTTCGATATTTATAGTATGTTGAAGTACTAATGTCTAACACTTCACACATTACCTTAATATGATATTTATGTCTATATCTAGTGATAAACGCTATTTTTTCTCTTGATCGACCTCCTTCAAGTATTCTTGGAACTTTTTTAAGATTTCATATCTCTCCTTATAATCAATATCCTTCTCATTCTTTAGTCTGCCTCTCTTCTTTTTTATGATTTTGTTGCCATCTTGACGGTACTGATATACCCATGTATTAATGGTTCCTTCTGGAATCCCATACTTTTGTGAGAGATAAACATATCCATGCCCCGCTTCAACTTTCGCTTTAATTACTTCGATTTTTATTTCTTCGCTATATTGTTTAAACTTCTGTCCCTTGCTCGCCATAAATTTATCCTCCTTATGTTTTTTTATGTCGTGCCTCATTTTGCTTTTTGTTGATAACTTCGTTATCCAAAAAGCTTTCTTACTCATAAATATATCATATTTGTTACCTAAATAGAAAAAGATGCTAGTAATTTAATACTAACATCTTACTCTTTTTTATTTAGTGTCCACTATATGGGGTTCACTATAA
>JBAYQC010000106.1:0-5133 GCA_041677365.1 Candidatus Izemoplasmatales bacterium
CCTAACTAATTTATCTTCAATTGATGGACAATATCTTGGACCGATTCCTTCTACTAACCCACTATACATCGCAGATTTTGTAAGATTATTCAAAATTATCTCATGAGTAGAAGGGGCTGTATGGATTAAGTAACATGGCCATTCGTGATCTAATATTCGCAAATGTTCTTTTTCAAAGCTGAAACTATGAACAAATCCATCGCCAGGAGATAGTTCCATTTTGGAAAAATCAATGGAATCTCGTTTAATTCTTGGAGGGGTTCCGGTTTTTAATCTAAAAGTTTTATGGCCAATTTCTCTTAAATGTCCACTTAAGCCTACTGATGCTTTTTGTTTATCGGGACCTTCACTCTTGGCTTTATCACCAACAAGGATTTTGGCTTCCATAAAAGTTCCGGTTGTAATGATAACTGTTTGAGAATATATCTTTTCACCTGATTCCAATTCGACACCTTTTGTCGAATTGTTTTCAATGATTAATTTTTTTGCATAAGCTTCTTTTAAATCAAGATTATCTTGATTCTTTAAAGTCTTCAGCATTTCTTTTGGATATTCCAATTTATCAGATTGTGCCCTTAGCGCTCTTACCGCTGGCCCTTTAGATTTATTTAACATCTTCATCTGCAAACAAGTTTTATCAGTGTTTTTACCCATTTCTCCACCTAAAGCGTCGATTTCTCTCACTAATGTTCCTTTTGCAGGACCGCCAATCGATGGATTGCAAGGCATAAAAGAAACCATTTCCAGGTTTCCGCTTATCAATAAAGTTTTTCTTTTTAACCTCGCTAGTGCTAAGGCTGCCTCAACACCTGCGTGCCCACCACCAACGACAATTGCTTCATACATTTGTTCATCACTTACTTTCAAATTAACTTATAATATTTCATCGCGTTATAAACCCCAGCATCACATACATCGGTCGTTACGTAACTAGCAACCTTCTTTAGTTCTTCTGTAGCATTACCCATAGCAATACCATGTTTTACCGCTTCTAGCATGGTGATATCATTAAAATTATCGCCAATAGCATAAATTTCGTCAGAATCATAATTTAAATATTCGATAACGGTTTTAATACCTTCTGCTTTTAGTTTCCCGCTAGGATTAACATCAAAACCAAAATGACTGGACTGATTAAACTGTAGTTCTGGAAATAAAGCTTTGATTTTATCAACCACAGTTTTTTCAAACATCACCATTGCAAAAACTTTTCTATCTGGATAGAAATTTCTATCTAATCTAGCTATTTCTAAATTATACATTTTAGAGAACTTATCCGAAGCTTCAGTATCCTTACGATAAGATATATATTCATCAAAATACTCGATTACAAAATCAAACTTCATTTCATCAGCTAAATCCATCATTCTTTTAACTACAGAATTATCAATATACTTTTCTTTGATTACTTTACCGGCAATTTTTACATAGCTCCCATTAGCTAAAACTAAGCTATCTATACCAAATACCTTATCTACTCCATAAATTAGGTTAGGATTTCTCCCTGTAGCAATAACCACTTGGTGGTTATTTTCTTTTAACAATTCAACTGTTAGAATGGCTTTAGGAGCCGGTTTACCATTATATAATAAGGTGTTGTCTAAATCAATAAATATTAATGCCATCTTTTTACCTCGTTTTTTTTATTTGAAAAAAGAATCTCAACTCCAGCATCCTCACCCACATAAACACCTTACTTAAGGCTGCTTCCGTCAAGATCTGACCTGATTCGTGGGCATCTATTGAGTGAAGATGCGGCAGTTGAGATTCTACAAAAAATATTATATCATATTCTTCAATAAATTCAATTTTTTTGTTGTTTTATTACCCGATACTCTTAATGAGACCTTTGAATAATGGGTGCGGTTTATCTGGCCTGGATAAAAATTCCGGATGAAACTGACAAGCAATGAAATATGGATGTTCTTTGATTTCGATAATTTCAACCAGCCCTGTTTGGGGATTGATACCGGAAAAGATCATACCCGCTTCTTCTAATACTTTTTTAAACTGATTATTAAACTCATAACGGTGTCTATGTCTTTCGCGAATAAATGTTGTTTGATACAATTGATGCGCTAAAGAATCTTTTTTTATTTCGCAGTCATAAAGACCTAAGCGCATAGTTCCTCCAAGATTTATCCCTGCATATTGATTAGGTAAATAGTCGAATACATTTTCTTTAGTTTCCTGATTAAACTCAGTTGATGATGCTTGGGTTAATCCAGCGATATTTCTAGCAAATTCTATAACTGCCAGTTGCATTCCTAAGCAAAGTCCCAAGAACGGAATTTGCTTTTCTCGAGCATATTTTATCGCTTGAATCTTGCCTTTAATTCCCCTTTCACCAAAGCCTCCTGGCACAATTATACCCTGGATATCTTTAAGGATTTCATCTACAGTGTTTTCTTTAATCTCACTGGCGTCAATAAATTTAATATTTACATCTCTATCGTAAACATATCCGGCATGTTTTATTGCTTCGTATACCGACAAATAAGCATCTTTAAGTTCGATATATTTACCAACGATTGCAATGTTAATTTTCACATTCAATTGTTTGATTTTTTTCACTAAGTTCTCAAAAAATGAAATATCGGCTTCTTGATTATTAATTTTTAGATGATTTGATACCAAGGTATCTAATCCTTCGTTTTTTAAGTTTGAAATAACCTCATAAAGCACTTCTACATCAAGACATTCAATAACCGCGGATTTTTTAACATCACAAAAGAGTGCGACTTTATCTTTAACATCTTCGGGAATTTTTTTCGTGGTTCTAAGAACAATAATATCTGGAGCAATTCCTAAAGATCTTAGTTCTTTGACGCTGTGTTGTGTAGGTTTAGTTTTTAATTCACCAGTTGTTGGTAAATGTGGTACCAATGTATTATGAATAAACATTGTATTTTCATAGCCTATGTCTCTACGCATTTGTCTAATCGCTTCTATGAAGGGTAAAGACTCGATATCTCCGACAGTCCCACCAATTTCAATAATTAAAACGTCACAATCATATTCTTCAGCTAAATTTTTAAGATTTTCTTTAATTTCATTAGTTATATGAGGAATTACCTGAACGGTTGCGCCTAAGTATTCTCCAGCTCGCTCTTTATTAATAACCGATTGATAAATTTTCCCAGTTGTAATCGATGAGTTCTTGGAAAGATTTTCGTCGATAAATCTTTCATAATGCCCTAAATCTAGATCTGTTTCTCCGCCATCATTAGTCACAAAAACTTCTCCGTGTTGATATGGCGACATCGTTCCGGGGTCAACATTAATATAGGGGTCAAGTTTTATCATAAAAACTTTAAGACCTTTATTTTTTAAAAGTCTTCCTAATGAAGCGGCGACGATGCCTTTTCCTAAAGATGAAACAACTCCTCCGGTTATAAATATATATTTTCTTGATTTCATTTGCTTTCCTCCAAAAATAATAAAAGGGTTCTCCGGTTTTGGAGAACCCTTTTTATGTGGCTCTTTTAGATTATATCAAATAAAATTTTTTCTTTCAATCATCAATTTTATCTTTTTTTCTTAATTCTTTAAAAAAGTCTTTTAATAGGCCATCGCATTGTTTTTCTAAAACTCCAGGAACTATTTCCACTTGATGATTAAAGTTCTTTAAATATTCCTTCAAGATGTTATCCAAGGACTCGTATTTTTTATCTCGTGGTCCAAAAATAACTCTTTTAAATCTCGCTGAAGCAATTGCGCCGACACACATTAAGCAAGGCTCAAGTGTTACATAAATGTCGCAACCATCTAAGCGCCATGAATTAAGGTTTTCGCAGGCTTGATTTATAGCGATAATTTCGGCATGATGTAAGACGTTTTGGTTGCTTTCTTTTAAATTATGCGCTCTTGCGATAATTAAATCATCTTTTACGATTACACATCCAACTGGGATTTCTTCTTTATCAAAAGCTTTTTGCGCTTCTTTGAGCGCTTCAAGCATAAATAATTCGTCTTGTGTCATTTTAAAAACTCGTATTTTTTAGGGCGATTGGGAACTTCATGACATTCTCTGCATCTCGCTTCATAAGAGTCTTGAGCGCCCACCAAAATTATCGGGTCATTAAAATTAGCTGGTTTTCCGTTAATAATTCTTTGGGTTCTGGTAGCTGGAGTGTGACATTTTACGCAAATAGCACTTAATTTAGTAACGTACTCCGCTAACGCTAAGAGTTTAGGCATAAATGAAAATGGTTCTCCTCTAAAGTTACGATCTAAACCACTGACAATCACTCTTATTCCTTTATCAGCGAGATATTCGCAGATGTCTACTGCTTCTTCATCTAAAAACTGAACTTCATCAATAGCAACAACATTAGTGTTTTCATCAACATATTGAATAATCTCGTTAGCTTTAGAAATATTTATGGATTTCGTCCGAGAATGGTCGTGACTTACAACTTCATTCGTAGCGTAGCGATTATCGATAACTGGTTTAAAAACCAGGATATTTTGTTTAGCATATTCCAAGCGCTTAACTCTTCTAATTAACTCTTCAGTTTTACCAGCAAACATCGGTCCGGTAATGACTTCTATCCAACCATCTTTTTGATTCAAGTACATTTTTATCCTCCAGTATTATTTATAATTAAATTATAACGAAAACAAATAAAAAAAGCCAATGCATTTGGCTTTAATTATTATTTTTATTTTTCCTCTTCTTCTTCAGCGATACCATAACGTTTGTTGAATTTGTCAATTCTACCAGCTGCTACAGTGTACTTTTGTTTACCTGTGTAGAAAGGATGGCAATTTGAACATGTATCAACTTTAATGTTTTTGTTAGTTGATCCGGTTTCAAATGTGTTCCCACAAGTACTGCAAGTTACTGTAACGTTATGATATTCTGGATGAATACTTTTTTTCATATCATATCTCCTTCTGCCATGAATTTTCCTTAAAACATAGTAAGTTCATTACAAGCAAAAGTATTATAACAAATCCCCGATTAAAAAGCAAGAAAAACATAAACGCTTGCTTAGATAAAGTTCTTTTGTTAGTTTCCAAAGAAAAAGCAATAAACAAAGGATAAAGGAAAAAAGCTAGAAGAAAAGCAACTATAAAAGGAAATAAACTTTCTTTTTTTGACAAAATTATGTAATATAATAGATGAGA
>JBAYQC010000107.1:0-5031 GCA_041677365.1 Candidatus Izemoplasmatales bacterium
TATCAACTGTGCTAATCGCTTTAAAATCAAAGCGTTGACAACGTGATTGTATTGTTGGTAAAACTTTTTGCAACTCAGTAGTACATAGAATGAAGACTACATGAGCCGGTGGTTCCTCTAGAGTTTTTAATAGAGCGTTAAAAGCACCTTGAGAAAGCATATGAACTTCATCAATTATATATACTTTATATTTAACATAACCAGGTAAATATTTTACCTTGTCTCTAAGTTCTCTAATTTCATCAACACCGTTGTTGCTGGCAGCGTCAATTTCAATAACATCGCTTATACTTCCGTCTTGAATCCCTTGACAGTTTTCGCAAACATTACAAGGGTTTTCGGTTGGAGCCTCTACACAGTTTAATGCTTTAGCTAATATTTTAGCTATCGATGTCTTACCAGTCCCTCTAGGACCACTGAACAAATAAGCATGCGCGACCTTATCATTCGCCAAAGCATTTTGCAAAGTTTGGGTTATGTGTTTTTGTCCTGCGACTTCAGTAAAATCCTTAGGTCGATAAATTCGATAAAGTGCTTTATAACTCATTTTCAGCCTCCAATAATCGGTCAATATATATCACTGTCATTATACCATATTTTATGGGTTTTTTCTCTATAGTTTTTTAGATTCTTCCAGATATTGAATCACACATTCTATCGCTTTAAACTCTGCAGAATCCTTCTTGAATTTTCTCAATAGTTTTTCTTTAGAAAAGTATTCATTTTCACCATTCTCATAAATTTTAAAAGCGATTTTGAGTGACTCTTGAAACTTCTGATTTATTTGTAATCTACGATATTCTTCAACTAAGAAAAGATTTTTATCACGGATTCTTTGATCTATTTCATGAATAAACTTATCTTCACCAATCAATTTTTTCTTCCGATTAAAAATTTTATCCAAAACAATATCGCTGAAAAAATAAATCAAAGTAAAAAATAAAGGCATTACCCACAAACTAGCAAGGTCTACAATTGGGGTTTGATCCTTATAGATTTTATAGATAGTGTATCCGATAACGGCTATACTTAGAATTATAAACATCGATAGATAAAATTTAAATGGTTTTCTTAATGGTTTCATATTCATCACCTTTAAAACTATTATACAATATTTTTGTCAAAATATGGTAAAATATTCTTGGTGATAATATGATATTTGATACAATAACTGCTAAAACTACGGCAGATGGTGTTAGCGCAATAAATGTAATCAGAGTTTCTGGAGATGATAGTTTATCTATCGTAAATCATATCTTCTCAGGTGCTGACTTAGAAAAAGCTAAAACCAAAGAAATTTACTATGGACATATAGTGAAAAATAACGAGACAATCGATGAGGTTTTAGTCTCTGTTTTTAAGGCTCCTAAATCTTTTACTGGTGAAGATGTTGTTGAAATCAGTTGTCATGGCGGTAACTTTATTGCAAACGAAATAATCAAACTATTAATAACTAATGGAGCTAGATTGGCACAGAAGGGTGAGTTTAGCAAACGGGCTTATTTAAATAAAAAACTTGACTTAACCGAAGCCGAAAGTATTATGGATTTGGTTAATGCTAGAAATTTCAATCAGTTAAAAATTGCTAATTCACAATTGCGTGGTGATGTTTATAATCTAATTGAAAAATTACAAAATAAAATCCTAGAAATCGTTGCTAATATCGAGGTTAATATTGACTATCCAGAATATGATGATGTCATTGATATTACTAGTAAAATCATCATCCCACAAACTAATGAATTAATAATAGAAATTGAGGAAATATTAAAGCAAGCTGAAACTGGACAAGTTATTCGCGATGGAATAAAAACTGTTATTATCGGAAAGCCTAATGTAGGAAAGTCAAGTTTATTAAATACCTTATTAAAAGAAGATAAGGCAATTGTGACAGACATATCTGGAACAACCAGAGATTTAATCGAGGCTGAGTTGAATTTAGATGGAGTTATATTAAAACTTATCGATACTGCTGGTATTAGACCGACGGATGACATAATTGAAAAAATCGGAATTAATAAAACAAAAAAAGTAATCGAAGAAGCTGATTTAGTTCTCCTTGTTTTAGACCAATCAGAAAAAATTACTGAGGCTGATAAAGAATTAATTGATTTAACTAAAAATAAGTCAAGAATAATTATCGGAAATAAGATTGACATTGGAAATAAGATCAATTTAGAAAACGAACATATAATCAATATTTCCGCTAAAGCCAACCTAGGAATCGATAAATTATCCGCTGAAGTAAAACGTCTTTTTATTAACGAGGAGTTGTTAAGTGGAGATTATGCTTTAATATCAAATGTCAGACATATTGCAAAATTGGAAGAAGTTAAAAAATCATTAAAGCAAGCAAAAACTGCAGCAGAAAACAACATTCCAATTGATTTGGTAGAGATAGATCTTCGCAATGCCTGGTCTGCCTTAGGTGAAATTATCGGCCAAAATACTTCTGACGACCTTATTTCGATTCTCTTTTCAAAGTTCTGCTTGGGTAAATAATGTTTCATGTGAAACCTTAAGTTTTTATAATAGACTTATAAAAATAAAAAGCGAAGATTTTTTCTTCGTTTTTAATATTTATCTAAAAAACTCACTCGCTCTTTTTCGTCTTCATAATACCCTAATACACTTGATAGATTAATATTTTCCGCTGATCGAAAAATATTGATATCAATATTTTTATAGGTTTTGCATAAATTTTTAATTAGTTCTTTCATTTCGAGACGTTTAGAGTCTTGGTTTCTTTCTTGAAATAAACAACCTTTAGGATTGATTTTAAACTCATGATAATTCATGAATTTTTGAACATCCTTTTCTTTGATTAAATACATCGGTCTAATCAATTCTAAATTATCATAATTCTGAGATTTAGCTTTTGGCAACATCGTTTTAAATGTACCAGTATAAAACACATTCAATAGAGTAGTTTCAATTACGTCATCAAAATGATGCCCAAGAGCTAATTTATTGCACCCTAATTCTTCAGCGGCTTTATAGAGAAATCCTCTTCTCATTCTGGCGCATAAAAAACATGGGCTTTTAGGGTTCATATTATTTGCGATTTCATATGTTTTAGAATCCTTAGTAATTTGTGTAATACCAATTTTTTCAATGTTTTCTAAATGATCATTTAAAAAATCGTTTGTAAACCCTGAATTCATCATCAAATAAATAACTTCCACATTGTTCTTATAATGAAGTTTGTATTCTTCGAAAAGTGCTGCTAATAAAAGTGAGTCTTTTCCCCCGCTCATAGCTACTAAAATTCGATCATTCTCATCTATTAATCGATAATCATCGATAGCTCTAAGAAACTTACCGAATAGGCTGCCCTTGAATGTCTTATTTAAGGACTTAGATATATAATTGAAATACTTTTTATTTTCCATGTTAATCACCTTGAATATATAATAGCTTATCAACAGAGGTAAATCAATATAATTAAAAATAATTAAATATAATTACATGTAATTGTTGAATTATAATAAATAATTTGATATAATTTAATATATACAAAATTTGTATTATAATGGAGGTAGTGTTATGGGTAGATTTGAATGGGTATCAAAAAAGCCGTTAGATGAATTAGCTACATTGTATGAAACTAATATCACCCTAAACAAGTCGGCAACTAACTATTTTGAAAATGCATATGTGGTTTTGCTGGGACTAGATACAAAAAACAAACAGATCGCTGTAAAACCAATTACTAAAGAAGAAGTTAGTTTAGGTTACATTCCTGAAGAACAAAGACACAATATTACTATTAAGTCGAGTTATTCAAGAATTTGCAACAAATTGTTTTTAACTGAGGTATCAGAATTAATTAATCTTGATTTTACGAAGAAAAACTCATACAAGTTTAAAGCACATTGGAACAAAGATGAAAAAGCTTTAATCATTGATTTGAGTAGAGAAGAGGTGTAGGGTTATGTTTTTAGCGGTTGAATATGCTGATGTAATGATTTTTGTTTGGTTCGCTATTATTTTAATTGCCGGAGTAATCGAAGCTCTAACAATGGATTTATCAAGCGTATGGTTTTCAGTAGGTGCATTTTTCGCTTTGATAATTGCTATATTTGCGAAAGAATTGATTTGGTTACAGTTTGTAGTATTCGTAGTGTTTTCAATTGCTCTCTTACTTGGTTTGCGTCCAATCTTCAAAAGATACATCCGTAAGAATGAAATTAAAACAAACGCCGACTCTCTAGTGGGTAAAACTGCCGTTTGTATTAAGCCAATTATTGATGGAGAACGTGGTGAAGTTAAAATTGAAGGTAAGATTTGGACTGCTATCGCGAATGAAAATATATCAGAAAATGAAAAGGTAACAGTTTTAGCGATTAAAGGTGTTAAACTAGTGGTGAAGAAGAATTGATGAGCGCAGGATTTTTTAGAAGATTAACTTCCAGTTTAATAGACATGACATTAGTCATTATCGTTATTTATTTGAGTTTTATTTTAATAGGTAGATCCTATATCCAGGGTCAAATTGAAAATTATGATGAAATCAATAATAATTATAACGAGATTATGACTGTATATAATCAAGATTTAATTGAGTTACAAGATGAGTATCAAGCTAACAAAGTAATTGCGGGTGTAGATGAAGAACAACTAGATGCAGCGTGGGATATATATGTTGAAAAATCAGAAATGATAAGACAACAAAATTTAATCGATACCGAACCATATGTTGAACCTCTAGGGACTTACATCACAAATAGCGTATATTACTATATTGGATTATTTTTACTTATAGCAACTATTTATACTCTCGCTTTAAAAGGATTGACTTTAGGAAGAAGAGCTATGAATATCGAGTTATCAGGTCCGGTTAATTTACTAAGTGTCTTTTTACATGATATTGTATTTAAGTACTTATTAGTTATTGTTTTGGTGCCTATCAATATATTGATAGCGATTATGCTATTAATGTTAATGGGACTTATTGATACCGGTTTGATCGCAGCTTCAAGAAATAAAAATACAATAAGAGATATGATAACAAAAATTACCGTAACAAAA
>JBAYQC010000108.1:0-4963 GCA_041677365.1 Candidatus Izemoplasmatales bacterium
GCATGTTCCGCTCTGATTATCGCATAGATTCTATCTGCAGCATTAAATACTTCGTCATTAACAACTATATAATCATATTTATAAGCTAAATGAAACTCTCTTTCAGCTTTTTCAATTCTTTTTGAGATAGTTTCAATTGAATCTGTTCCTCTGGTCTTAAGCCTTTGAATCAAATCATTTCTTGATGGCGGAACGATAAAAATAAATACTGCTTCCGGAGTTTTTTCTCGGACCTGTAATGCACCTTCTACTTCGATTTCCACAATAACTTCCTTACCTTTTTCCATCATTGCTTCAATATAATCAAGAGGTGTTCCATAGTATTCGCCAACGAATTCAGCATATTCTAAAAATCCGTTTTCTTTAATTCTTTTCTCAAATTCAGCACGGCTAACAAAGAAATAGTCAACCCCGTCGACTTCTCCAGTTCTGGGTTTTCTAGTTGTCATTGATACTGAATAACAGAAATTGTTGTCAGGAATCTCAAAAAGTGCTTTACGAATTGTTCCTTTACCAACTCCTGATGGTCCACTGATTATTACCAGCAGCCCTCGTTCGTTTAGCTTCAGAATAATCCCCCCATCTCAAAAATAAGCGATATTTATTATTTTATATCATATCACATACTAGCAAAATAGTAAAATTATTTTTTTGTTTTTTAAACTATGATATAATATGTTCGGTGATTAAATTGAGTATTGATGGACGTTTTATTGAAAAATTAGCTCTTGAGCTTAATGATGAATTAGAAAATATTCGGATTCAAAAGATTTCTCAGCTAGGAAAAGCTGATTTTTTGTTTGTGCTTAACCATGAGAAGAATCTCTATTTATCACTATCAACAGCTACTTCGAGATTAAACTTAACGAAAGCTAAATATGATACTTTCCTTAATCCTGGTGGCTTTTGCATGTTTTTAAGAAAATATATCGAAAAAGGAATAATCAAATCAGTTAAAGCTTTAAATTCCGATCGAGTTATTGAAATAAAAATCAACAACCGCAATGAACTTGGGGATATGAGTGATTATTATTTAATATTTGAATTCTTCGGCAGGTATGCAAATCTGATTATTACTGACGAAAACAAAATTATTATTAACGCTTTTAAACATATCCATCCTTTTGATAATACCGATAGAACAATTATTAATGGTGTAGCTTATCCACTTCCTAAAGATGATAAACTCTCCCCACACGATTTAACTGGGATAAAGGAATTCTTTAGCAATCAGGAGATCACTTATAAGACAATAATTGAAAGAATTAGGGGAGTTTCGCCATTATTAGCTAAAACCATAATCAAAATTGGTAATTACCAAAATGAACAAATTTATCAAGCATACGAAAAGCTTTATAACCAAGAAGTATTACCGACAAAATCAAAAAACAAATTCTATTATCTGGATATATTTAGTGAAGATCAAGAGTATTTTAATAATCTATCGGAACTTCTTGAGGCTCAATTTCAACAAGTAGCTAGTTTAGAACGAGTAAGACAAATCCATAAATACTTAGCTAATTTTGTAAAGAATAATTTAGAGAAAAATCAAAACAAACTGGAAAAGCTTAGTAAGGATTTGCATGAGGCCACAAACAATCAAATCAATCGAATTAAAGGAGATTTGCTGATTCAAAATAATTATCTAATCGATCGTTCTTTAGCGACTGTCAGTCTGTTTAGTTATGAACTAAATGAGCAAGTAGAAATTGAAATCGATCGTTTATTATCACCGATTGAAAATGCAAATAAGTATTATCAAAAGTATAAGAAACAAAAAAGCGCAATCAATCATATTAAAACTCAAATTATAATTACTAAAAGGGAGATTAATTATTTTTTTGATTTAGTCAATCAAATTGAAGATAACTTTAACTATAAAGATTTAGAAGAAATTCAAAACGAATTAATTGAAAAAAACTACTTATCAAAAAACAAAAAAGTAAAGAAATCAAAGCGGCCAAACTATGATATTTATCTTGATGAGTTAGGAATCGAAATCTATGTCGGCAAAAATAATTTACAAAATAATTTTCTTACCCATAAACTTGCTAAAAAAGATTACTGGTGGTTCCATGTTCAAAACCAAACAAGCGCTCATGTTATAGTTGCTAGTAATTCCACTTTAGAAGAATCAACTCTAAGAGCAGCTGCTAATCTATGTGCGCTTAACTCTAAAGCTAAAAACTCTTCTTCAGTTCCAGTTGATTATACTTTGGTAAAATATCTGAAGAAGATTCCTGGAGAGTTTGGCTCTAAAGTAACTTATCAAAATCAAAAAACTATCTATATTGATCCAGATTATCAACTAGTCGAAAAACTAAGGAAGGGCAAATAACCCTTCCTTATTTCTTTGTTTTAATTTCTTCAGAAATCAAATTTATAAACTCGTTAACCTTAATGGTTGTTTGTTCTTTTTCACCATAGCGTCGATAAGTAACCTCATCAGCTTCTACTTCCTTATCACCAATTACTAATTGATATGGAATCTTCTTGGTTTGTGCTTCTCTAATTTTATAACCAAGTTTTTCGTCACGATTATCTAATTCTACGCGAATTTTATTAGTTTTAAGTTTTTCTACCAAATCTTTTGAAAACTCTAGATGATAATCATTGTTGACAGGAATAACTTCTACTTGTAAAGGCGCAAGCCAAGTTGGAAACGCTCCACCGTAATGTTCAATTAATATTCCTATAAAGCGTTCAATTGAACCGAAAATTGCTCGATGTAACATCACTGGTCTTTGTTTCTCGCCTTCATTGTCAATATAAGTTAATTCAAATCTTTCTGGCAAGTTCATATCTAATTGAATTGTTCCACATTGCCAGATTCGTTTCATTGAATCCCGTAATTTAAAATCAAGTTTCGGACCATAAAAAGCACCATCTCCGGGATTAATTTTATAAGGTCTATCAATCTCTTCGAGTGCTTTTGCTAAAGCTTTTTCCGCGCGGTCCCAAGTAGCTATTTCACCTATGTATTTATCTTCTGGACGAGTTGAAAGCTCAATGTGATAGTCGAGATTAAATGTTGAGTAAATTTCATCAAACAATCTAACTAATTCTTTTACTTCTTGAACTATCATATCTTCGGTCATGTAGATATGGGCAT
The DNA here is from genome assembly GCA_041677365.1 of Candidatus Izemoplasmatales bacterium. GTDB lineage: Bacteria > Bacillota_I > Bacilli_A > Izemoplasmatales > Hujiaoplasmataceae > UBA2289. Next base: position 3,113 of record JBAYQC010000108.1, read on the forward strand.
CATCTTGGGTAAAGTTTCTAACCCTAAACAATCCATTTAAAGCTCCGCTTGCTTCATGACGGTGTACTAGGCCTAGTTCTCCGACTTTTAATGGAAAATCTTTATAGGAATGAATATCACGCTTATAAACCAACATTCCACCGGGACAGTTCATCGGTTTGATTGCAAACTCTTGATCATCAATTTCAGAAGTATACATATTTTCTTTATAGTTGAACCAATGCCCTGATATTTCCCAGAGTTCTTTGTTTAACATAATTGGTGTTTGCACTAACTTATAGCCCTCTCGAATATGCAAATCATACCAATAATTTTCAAGTTCTCTTCTAAGAATCATCCCATTTGGTAACCAAAATGGGAATCCAGGACCATACTCACTCAACATGAATAAATCAAGTTGTTTACCTAACCGACGATGGTCGCGTTTTTTTCTCTCTTCAAGATTTTTTAAATGTTCACCAAGTTCTTCTTTTGTAAAAAAGACAGTTCCATAAACCCTAGTCAACTGTTTGTTATTAGAGTCTCCACGCCAATAAGCTCCAGCCAAACTCAAAAGTTTAAAATTCTTAATCCATTTTGTTCCTGGAAGATGAGGCCCACGGCAAAGGTCAGTAAAATGACTTTGTTGGTAAATTGATATTTCTTCATCCTTGGGTAGATCTTTGATAAGTTCCACTTTATAAGGATCATCTTTAAAGAACTCTAAAGCTTCCTCATATGTTAAAACCGAACGTTCAATCTTTGCGTTTTGTGATGCGATTTTTTTCATTTCTTTTTCAATAGTTTTTAAGTCGTCTTCAACAAGAACATCATCACCCAAATCAATATCGTAATAAAAGCCCTCTTCAATTACAGGACCTACCCCAAATTTTGCATGAGGATATAGTTTTTTCACAGCTTCAGCTAAAAGATGAGCTGTAGAATGTCTAAGAATGTCCAAAGCTAAAGGATCTTTTTCTGTTATAAACGCAATTTCAGCATCTTTATCAATAGTTCGACCCATATCAAAAACGGAATCGTTAACCTTAGCTGCTAGACTGCTTTTTTTAAGTGAAATTGAGATATCTTCAGCAATTTCATATAACGATTTTGGTTCATCATATTTCTTAATTGAACCATCTGGTAAAGTTAATTTCATACATTTCCTCCTTTAATAAAAAAACGCCCTTTATTTAAAAAGGGCGAATATTCGCGGTACCACCTTAGTTTGTTACTCTAATCGTTAACGCCTGAATACGAGCTTTTTTCAAAAAGCCACTCCGAGGTGGTAATCATTAAACATTTAGCAAGTAGCTTACACCATCCTACTTTCGCTTAGCTAAAACATAAGTTTAACAATCATGTCCTCATCAAAGTTTTATACTAATATTATATATCTTATCTGGGGTTTGTCAAGAATTATGAGGTTTTTCTGTTAGAAGAAATTCCACGGTCATTCGTTTAATTCTTTCTGCTATTCTAAATGAAGAAACAACCTCAAGATTATTATCAGTTTTTCTTAAGGATTTGGCTAAATCCGTATAACTTAAATTAGATGTAAAAAATGTTGGTTTACTATCTAAGAGCCTGTGTTGAAGAATTGGACCTAATACCTCATCGCGAATAAATTCACTGAAATACTCTCCACCAATATCATCAAGCATCAATATTTCGGTTTGTTTCAATTCTTGGATTTTATCTTCGAGTGAACCATCACCGATTGCTGATTTTAATTCTCTAGCTAAATCTGGATAATAAGCAAAATAAACTTGATGTCCAATTTTTGCTAGTTCATTAGCCATTATTGCAAGAATATAAGTTTTTCCAGTGCCATATTTTCCATGAATATACATTCCCTTGACAAAGTTTTTA
>JBAYQC010000109.1:0-4946 GCA_041677365.1 Candidatus Izemoplasmatales bacterium
AAGAAAATTTTCTGTGGTACATTATAAACACCAGGAGCTAAAACACTCATATCGATGTTTTCAGTTAACTTATACTTAGCGTAGTTGAAAGCTTCATCGTTTACTTCAGTATTAAAGTTAAGTAACTGACTAAAGAAAGCTAATTGTTGAGCAGTAGATAATTCATAATATCCACCAACAAAAGGCAGTCCTTTAAGAATTGGATAGCCATCATCGGGATAGAAATAAAAAGTGTTAGCAGCAAATATTGATGTAGATTGATCATTCTTTAAATCATAGGTAGAAAGACCAGTAGCTAAAGCATTAGGTAAATTATTAATCGTTAAATCAATAATACTGTCTCCATCAACATCAATATCAATTTGATAAACATCACTATCATAATAAAGATTTTCTATAACACCAGTGTTTTGATAAACCACAGGTTGTACAGTAAACTTATTAATAAAGTTCGCACTGACTACTACTGGTGACATATAATAAGAATTCTTAAAGTTTCCTGCATTAGTATGAACAATCCCGGAAGCTTCAAAGTTTTCTGAAGCTGAACCAACGATATATCTTAACCCGGCTTCTCTAACATCACTCCGGTTATCATTTACATAGATATTTTCTATAGTACCTTGATTATATCCAACAACATTAGCCATTTTAATTAAATCAGGATGAACCTCAGTCAACTCGATAAACATATTGACAAATCCAAGATTTGTAATCGTTCCAGCATTGTAATTAAACATCGCATAATATTCACTCATTGATATATAAATAGTTTCTGGATTATTGGTGTCTTCATAAATTACATCTGAGTAAGCTGACATGTAAAGGTTTGATATTTCAAAACCTTGACCATCAAAACTACCAGTAAAAACTCTTTGATAGTTATTACTTTGAGTATCATTGAAGTTATAACCAATCGGAATAAAGGATTTCGATTTCATAACTGAGTAATCGATATCTTGGCCTAAAACATAGTTTTGCGCCAAGATTAAATCAATTTTTGTATCACTTAAGTTATCATCCCCACCAGCAAAAGAAACATCTACACTAAAATCATATAGTTCTTGAGCTGTATCAAAACGAATAATTTTTGTGCCTCTTACATCACAATTGTCTAAGACTTCTGTACAATAATCGGTGCGATATTCAGTGTAAGTAATATAATTATCACTTAGAGTTTGATCTAAGGGAAGTGCAGTAAAATCAAAATCACCATCAAATATTACATTGGAAAAATTATGCTTTTCATCAATTTCTAAAGCTGATACTTTCGCAAACAAACCAATATTAATTATGACAAAAACCATACTTAAAAGTAAGGTCATTAAATGTTTGAAATTAAAGATTCTTTGATTATTCTTCATTAAATGTTTCACCTACCAATCCAAGGAAGTATTCCAGGGTGGGTTTGTTAATCCCCAGAGATTTTCTGGGCCACCGAGAATTTGAACAGCTTCTACTTCAAAAGCTATGTGTAATGTATATCCGGTTGGGTATTCGTTATAATCAGAAAGATAATCATCGATGAAATTCAAAGTAGTTGTTGTTGGCAACAGCTGATTTTCTAAATAAATATATTCATAATGAAGACTTTCATAGTCTTGGGCTTCCGTTAAAGTTTCAAAAATGTGAGTATTTCTAATCACTGTATCGTATAACCCGTGACTGTCAGTGTTTGCGATAACTAAGTCACCATTGGTCAATAAGATATAGTTTGTAGAACCATCGGTATAAGCACTATCTCCGGTTTTTGTATAAACAATTGTTTCGGTTGTATCTAAAATATTTCCTGAAACATCATAATAATACCCTTTTACGTTTGAGTCGATAAACCAGCTATCATTGTAAAATAATTGATTTCTTTCGAGGTTGTCATCATTCATAAAAATCGAAAGTTCGGTAACATCACCTCCAGAAAGGGTGTAAGTCAAGGTTAACTGCCTGTGCACTTTCACTCTAATGTAAGTAGGGATAGTACTATTATTAATGATATCTACACGTAAGTTTTCAATATAATCAACAGCGTTAAAAGAACTGACGTTTACTAAATAAACCCCAGGCATTTCCACTGTATCATTTACTAAGACTTGCTGAGCTTTTTGTGTTTCTACACCCAAATTATCAACAAAGTATATATCCAGTTCAACATCGATCAAACCCATATCATAATCTTGTTGAATAGTTTGTTCTAATCTAATGGTGTACCAAGAAAAAGTAACCACAATAAATGCAAAAAGGGTTAACAGAGTTAAAAAACTAGTAAGAATTAAACTTCTTAAAGGTAGTTTTACCATCTCGTGTACACCCCTTTCTTTTAAAAAAGCCATTATCTCAGACGATTTGCATTTTTTAAGTCCATAAGAAATAAAAAATGCCCTCATCTTTTCAGATAACGGCAACTGGCTACCATCTTTCCTAAAAAGAAGGCCCTATAGCTTTGCGTCACTAACTTTCGCTAGTTTTGCTATTTACGTGATATATTATATATTTATATATAATTTTTGTCAACAAGAATAACCAATTTAAAGCGTATCTTTGAGAAAAATTAGTCAATTTAATCACGAGTTGATTAAATATGATATATTTGAACGATTTTTTTTGCAAATTTCAACTAAATTGTTTATAATAACTTGAAACAAATTGAAGGTTTATTAGAGAGTTATAAAACTCAGCAAAATCCTCAGCAAATTATCACAATTTTTTTATTGTTTTTATAGTTAAAAAATGGTATGATATATATTGCGAAATTTAATAAGGAGTGGAAAAAATGACAAACCTATTAGTAAAAAAACTCATCGTGATAGCTTCCGTAATAATCGTGGTTGTTGGCGGTGCAATTGTACTGGCTTTTACAACCGGAAACAGAAGCGTCCCTTCTTTAGAAGATCCTAAAGGCATTTTTTATGAAAGACTGGACTCCGATGGAAATGTTATCTATTCGATAACCAATGGAGAAATATTTGAACAAATCAAAAGCAATAACGGTATCCAACAATTATTATTGATGGTCGATACTGAATTATTAGCTGGATATTTAGCAAATATAACCGAAACAGAAATTGATGATAAACTTTTAATCCTAACTTACGGGACAGATGATTTGAGTTTAATCAACGAGTTAACTGCTGAAGAAAAGCAAGAATTGGAAACGGATTTTGCCCGTTCGATGTTATTAGCCGGTTATGAAGACAATCCTGAAGAATATGCTTCTTTATTGATTGCTAGAGAAAAATATGCTTATGACATGTTTTTAGAAGCTTTAACTGATGTTGAAGTCGCTACTGCTTTTATCAATTCATATTTTGAAGATATGCAAGCTATAAACATCCGTTTCAACAGTGAAAAGGAAGCTGAAAGTGTTTTAGAGCATTTTCATTTAGCTAGTTTAACTTCAGAAGGTGTTGAACGCTTCGTTGAGTACTTAGGATATGTTTTCGAAGATGAAACAATGCTAGATGGAGACGATTTAATTGCTGAAGCTTATGAAAAAGAATTAGCATATTACTTTGATGTTGAAGGCGATATCTATAACACTGAGGATGAAAAAATCTACACTAAGGGCGCTAATGATACTTATACCGATTCAGAACAAAATACTTACACATTAGATAGCAATGATAATTTAATCAATACGGAAGAAACAATTGTTATTCCTGCTGAGAGATTACTTATTTCTAAAGAACGTGCTATCGCTTACGAAGAATTAAACACTATTTATTACACTATGCATAAAAACGACAACTTTGACGAAGATGAAACCATAATCTTAAAAGATAGTTCAGATAATGTCGTTTATAAAGTAGATAAAGATGATAATATTTTCGATGCGAGTGATAATGACATTACTTCTACTACTGAAGATAAGTTATTCTATAATAAAATTTATACTGAACAAGCTGATGTGGAAAAGTTTACTATTAATAACACTGAAAGTTTAACTGATCAAGAAATCCTTAATTATTTCATCAAGATTTACAATTATGTATACGGAGAATTCCGTGACATGTTAACAGAAGGATCATCAGTTGAAACTTTAGTTGGTTTAAACAGTGAATATTTAATGTATAATTTCGATGAAACAAATGAAAAATCATCAGGTTTAGCAACTTTCCTTTTTGATACAATATCAGTTAATAACGAAGTTCCTTATAACGCATCACCAAAATCAATTAGTACTGGTGGTACAAGTTATTACCATCTCGCTTATAAGTTAAGCGAACCAGATAAAACCGATTTAGAAACTACTGTTCTAGATTTATTAGAATCAGCGATTGTACTACCAGAAGTTGTAGTTACAGATTTTGAACTACCAACTAGCGGTGAATATGGTGCGACAATCACTTGGGTATCAGCTGATAAAGAGGTAATCTCTAATACTGGCCAAGTAACAACACCGGATGAAGCATCAATCGTTGATATGCAATACACAATTAAAGCTTTAGGTAAAACTAGAACTGGAACTATAAGTGTTAGTGTTATCTTGACCGGTGAAAACGATAGTGTAACTGAACCTAATATTACTTATCCTGAATTATCAACATTGATAAGTGAAGATATTTACGATGAACTATTAGAAAAATTAGCTAATGATAAAATCACTGGCAGTAATGCTTCACAAAATATCAATACTAAGTTAGCTGAGTTAAGAAGTGACTTAGAGTTTGAAATATTTGATTATTATTTAACTTTAGATTATAAAGAAATCGATTCAAATTATGACTTAACCAATAAAGGTAGTAAAACGATAATTGCCAAGGTTAAAACAAGTGCTGATAGCGACTTTATTGAATTTACTGCTGATGATGTCTTTGAATACACAATGAAAAAGAATCCTGCAGTTTATGTAATCTATGCTGGACAGTTTAAAGAAATGCTTTATTCTGAATATTATGAAACTGTTTTCGGTTCAGAAATGAATCTTAAACAAAATTCCACAGATGAAATGG
>JBAYQC010000110.1:0-4924 GCA_041677365.1 Candidatus Izemoplasmatales bacterium
ATAAGGTTGAAGCTGATTGTTCACAACTAGCATTTTTTGCAGTAGGCGGTATTCTTAACGGTGATATTAAAATATCAAATATCAACCTTAATTCTTTACAACCCGATTCACAAATTACTAACATAATAAAAAAAATGAATGGAAGAATTATAAAAGAAAAAAGTTATCTTCGTTTCGTAAAAAGTCAAACCAATGGTATAAATATTGATGTAAGCCAATGCCCTGATATAGCTCCAATACTCTCTGTTTTAGGCGCTTTATCTTTAGGAGAAACGAAGATTGAAAATGCTTCAAGATTAAAAATCAAAGAGACAGATCGTTTATGGGCAATTAATAATATCTTACAAAAGTTTGGTGTAAAAACCTCTGTTAAAGCGGATTCATATATCGTTACTGGACAAAACGTTTTATCAGGAAATGAATTTAACTCTTATAATGATCACCGAATGGTAATGTCCATAGCTATTGCTAGTTTACGTTCTGATAAACCGGTTATTATTGAAGATTACCTAGTTGTCAATAAATCTTATCCTAGTTTTTTTGAAGATTTAGCCTCACTAGGGATTAAAATCGAATATATTGAGGAATAATATGAAATTAACTGTTAAATCAAAAATTAGAGATTATGAAATCTTTATAAAAAAAGGCTTGTTAGATGAAATATCTAATTATTTAGAGGTGAACAAGCAATATGTACTTATTTGTGATAATCAAATCCCAAAAACAATTATTGAAAAAATTTCAAAGCAGTTAAAAATTGTTATAGCAATTGAGTTCCCGGCAGGAGAAAAATCCAAAAGCATTAGCGAATTCCAACTGGTTATAAATTTATTAATCAATAACAATATCAGTAAGGATGTTACTATTTTAGCAGTAGGTGGCGGTGTTACCGGAGATTTAACTGGATTTATCGCGTCGACGTTATATCGTGGTGTTAATTATATACAAATACCGACAACACTCCTCTCACAAGTTGATTCTTCGGTTGGCGGGAAAGTAGCTATAAACGCTGATAGTTCAAAAAATACAATCGGTAGTTTCTACCCTCCTGAAAAAGTTTTAATCGACCCCGAAACTCTTAAGTCTCTACCAAAGAGACAATTCAATAATGGCGTGGCTGAAATAATCAAATATGCACTTATAGCTTCGCCTTCACTATTTAATAAATTATTTGAAGAAAATATTGAAAGTTGCATTGAAGAAATAATTTATGAGTGCTTGGAAATAAAAAGAGAAATTGTTGAAAAGGATGAGTTTGATACCGGGAGAAGACATATCTTAAATTTCGGTCACACTTACGGTCACGCCTATGAGGCAAAATACAATTTTACAAAATACTTGCACGGAGAAGCTGTAAGCTTAGGGATGATGAAAATGGTTAGTGATTCACTAAAAGACCAATTGAAATCATTACTTGTAAAATATAATCTACCTGTTACTGACCCTGCTAAAACTAAAGATTTATTAAATTATATTAAACACGATAAAAAGGCTACAACAAATAGTTTAAGCGTAGTTTTTGTCGATGAAATTGGGAAAGCTAAAATCATAAAAATTCCTATAAAAAATCTAGAAACGGAGTTGATATAATGAATACTATTGGACAAATAATAAAAATCACTTTTTTCGGTGAATCTCACGGTGAGTTTCTAGGTGTTGTTATTGATCAACTCCCCGCAGGGATTAAAATTAATATTGATTTAATTAAAGAAAACCTTTCTAAAAGAAGACCTAAGTCAAAGATTTCAACTAAACGTATTGAAAACGATGATTTCAAAATTGTTTCCGGATTTAAGAATGGTTTTTCTACTGGTGCTGCTTTAACTTTCCTTGTCAAAAATGAAAACACAAAACCTAATGACTATCAAAAAAACGAATACATACCAAGACCTTCTCACGCTGATTATCCAGCTTACGTAAAATATAATAATTTTAATGATAAGTCTGGCGGAGGTATCTTCTCGGGAAGATTAACTGTTCTCTGGGTAATAGTTGGATCAATCTGCCAACAAATTCTTCAAGAAAAAAACATTTTAGTGGCTTCACATATCAAAAAAATTGCGAATGTTGAAGACAAGGATTTTTCTGATACAGAAATTAATGAAACTCTCATTAACTCGCTTCAAAAAAGTGATTTCCCTTTAATAAACTCTGACTTAAAAGAATTAATGATTAACAAAATTGAAGAAGCTTCAAAAAACGAAGATTCGGTTGGTGGAATTATTGAATCTACTGTAATTAACTCTGTTGCTGGTTTAGGCGAACCTTTATTTTTATCTGTGGAAAGTTATTTGTCTCAATTATTGTTCGCAATACCCGGTATTAAAGGAATTGAATTTGGTAAAGGTTTTAAGTTAAGTGATATGTTGGGTTCTGAAGCAAATGATGAGTATATTTATGACAATAATGAATTAAAAACCTTAAGCAATAACAACGGAGGTATTCTCGGGGGAATAACAACCGGTGAACCAATATTATTAAAAGTTGCAGTAAAACCAACTTCTTCAATTGGAAAAAGTCAAAAATCTGTTAATCTCAAGACCAAGAATAATGTTGATTTAGAAATAGTTGGTAGACACGATCCTCAAATAGTTAGCCGTGTTTTACCTGTGGTTAATGCAGTTATTAATTTCGCTATTCTTGATTTACTTTTATTAGCTAATAAAAAGGATTTGTTTTAATATGTATGGGCTTGTTGGAAAAAAATTAACCCACAGTTTTTCTAAAGAAATTCATCAATTGTTTGGCAATGAATTATACAATCTATTCGAAATTGAGGATATCCAAGAAATCGAAAAACTAAAGGAATTAAAGGGTTTTAACGTTACCATACCATATAAAACCGAGATTATTGCTTTGCTCGATGAAACTGACGAAATCGCTCAAATAACAGGTTCAGTAAATACAGTTGTGAATAACAATGGCCATCTTAAAGGCTATAATACAGATTATTATGGGTTTATAGAATCGCTTGGATATAATCAAGTAACAATCAAAGATAAAAAAATTCTCATTCTTGGAAACGGTTCTGTTTCTAAAACTGTAGTCTATGCACTAGAACAACTTCATGCAAAAACTATTGTCCGTTTGGGAAGAACGAGAAAATCTGAATCCGATAATTTACTCGAAAATTATGAACAATATCTAGATTTTGATATTCTAATTAACACTACCCCTTTAGGAATGTATCCTCATAATGAAGATTCACCTATGATAGATTTATCGAAATTTAAAAATCTCCAGTTCGTAATCGATTTAATTTACAATCCTTTAAGAACGAAATTATTGATTGAAGCAGAAAAATCAAACATTAAAACAGTTAATGGATTATACATGTTAATCATGCAAGCAAAAAAAGCACATGAATTGTTTTTTAACTGTGATATTCCTTTAAATATAGCAAATAAAATCTATAAAAAAATTGCTAGAAAATTTTACAATATTGTTTTTATCGGTTTACCTTTAAGTGGAAAGAGTAAATATGCTAGTTTATTCTCACAAAAACTAAAAAAGCAGATTTATGATACTGATAAAGAAATTGAAAAAATTATTGAAATGTCAATTCCGGAGTTTTTCTCAATTAAATCCGAAAAAGCTTTTCGGGAAATTGAAACTCAGGTTATTGAGAATATTTACAAACTAAACAATATCATCATCTCTACTGGCGGTGGTGTGGTAAAGTTTGACTATAATCTTGATTTATTAAAACAAAACGGAGTAATCATTTTTTTGGATAAAGATCCTGAGTATATTTCTAAAAAAAAGATTGTTGGAAGGCCTTTAATCAAAAATGGTGAAGATGTTTTAAAGTTAGCTAAAGAGCGATTGCCTTTATACAATAAGTTTTGTGACATAAAAATTGCTATTAATCGAAATACAGTGTATCATATTAATGAAATTAAGGAGAAAATCGATGAATATTTTAGTCGTTAATGGTCCAAATTTAAATCTTCTTGGTATAAGAGAACCAAATGTTTATGGTAATAAAACTTATCAAGATTTGGTTGAATATTTGCTTGGTTTCGCAAAAAGTAAGCAAATTTATTTAGAAATATATCAAACAAACTATGAGGGCGAAATAATCGATTTGATTCAAAATAAATATTCTCAATTTGATGCTTTAATTATCAATCCAGGAGCTTTAACTCATTATTCATATGCTATTTATGACTGTTTGTTATCAGTTCCTTTAAAATCGGTTGAGGTTCACATAAGTGATATCTCTACTAGAGAAGAATTTCGTAAAAAATCAGTTATAAAAGCTGCTTGTGATAAGCAAATTACAGGATATGGTTTTGACAGTTATATTAAAGCTATGGAATATTTGATGGGTGAGGACTAAATTATGATTATTAAATTAAAAAACACTGTAAAAAAAGATGAAATTAACTTATTAAAAAATCATCTAATAAAAAAGGGATTTGAAATCCATGAAAGTTTTGGTAAATCGACTGTAATATTAGGTGTTATTGGCGATACGACAATAATTGATCCAGATAGCCTTTATGCATTTGAATTTGTTGAAAATGTTCTTAGAGTTCAAGAACCTTTTAAAAAAGTCAACCGAAAATTTAAACCCGATAACACTATCGTTAATGTTTCTGGTGTTGAAATCGGTGGTAAAAATGTTATTGTCATCGGTGGCCCTTGTGCTGTGGAATCAAAAGAACAAATTGATGAAATTACACCTCTGTTAGTTAGTGCTGGAGCTAAAATCCTTAGAGGTGGAGCTTATAAACCAAGAACTAGTCCTTATTCTTTTCAAGGTCTAGAAAAAGAAGGTTTAGAGATTCTTAAAGCCGCTAAAGATAAATACAATATTCCGGTTGTAAGTGAGATTATGAGTGTTCATGATATCGATTTATTTATTGAAAACGTTGATTTAATCCAGGTTGGCGCAAGAAATATGCAAAACTTTGCGCTC
>JBAYQC010000111.1:0-4821 GCA_041677365.1 Candidatus Izemoplasmatales bacterium
AAAATGTTCAGTGAGATTGAAAAGAATGAAGCGACAATGACAACTCATGTTCAAGAAAATGTTTCTGGTGCAAGAGTTGTTAAAGCCTTTGCTAATGAAGCTTATGAAGTTAGCAAGTTTAAAAAACATAATCGTAAATTTACTGACTCCGATTATGGTTTAGTTAAAAAAATGGCTATATTTTGGAGTTCAACTGATTTCATCTCATTTATTCAGTTCTTCATCATTGCGATTATTGGAATAGTCTACGCTTCAAGAAACACCATAAGTATTGGTGTTTATACTGCATTTTTAGCTTACGCAGGAAATATTATTTGGCCAATGCGACAATTAGGTAGACTAGTTGGTGACTTCTCAAAGACTGTTGTTTCAGTTTCTAGATTAGATCATATTATGTCAAACCCTGGAGAATATGTTGGTGAAGATGAAAAAGTAAAACCAACTCTAAAAGGAAATGTTGAATTTAAAAATGTATCCTTTAAATTCTCTGATTCAAAAGAAGATCAAATTATCGATGTGAGTTTTGAAGCTAAAAAAGGAGAAACAATAGCTATTGTCGGAAAAACTGGTTCAGGTAAGAGTACACTTATGAACTTACTTGTTCGATTATTAGACTACCAAAAAGGCGAAATTTTAGTCGATGGAATCGATATCAAAAATATCGAAAAGCACCATTTACGGGCAAATGTAGGCGTGATTCTTCAAGAACCATTCTTATTTTCTAAGAGTATTGAAGAAAACATTAAAATTTCTGATACTTCATCAGATCCTTTACGTGTAAGTAATGTCGCAAAAATCGCTATGGTTCACAACGATATCATGAATTTTGAAAAAGGCTATCAAACTTTAGTTGGCGAAAGAGGAGTTACCTTATCTGGCGGACAAAAACAACGTTTAGCAATCGCGAGAATGTTATTGAGACCTAAACCGATTTTAGTTTTTGATGATAGTTTGTCAGCTGTGGATACAGAAACTGATATTCAAATTAGAAGAGCTTTAAACAGAGAGTGGAAAGACTCAACTGTATTTATCATTACGCATAGAATCACTACAGCTTCAGAAGCTGATAGGATTTTAGTTATTGAAGATGGAAAAATAAAAGAAACCGGATCTCATGAAGAACTAATTAGAAGAAACGGTTTATATAAGAATATTTGGGAGATTCAATCCCAAGTAGATTTGCAAGTAGAAAAAGGAGGTGAGGGCGATGAGTGATTTTTTACATGATGAGGAGAATTTTACCTCCCAAAAGTTAGACTGGATCGTCTGGAAGAAAATTTTTACTTTCATGAAACCGTTAAAAAAATATTTGATTTTTGGAATTATCTCAATCGTAATCTTAGCGGTTACCGATATAGTCTATCCATACATATCAGCCTTTGCAATTGATCAAATTATTAAACCTAATACCGAACTTTCAAACCCTGATTTTTCAAAATTACCGCTATTGATTATATTTTTTGTAGTCTTTATGGTGATTCAGGCGATTATGGTATATTTATTTATTTTATTCGCTGGAAAAATCCAAACTGAATTGGCATACAACATTAGAGAGAAAGCCTTCAATCATTTACAAGAATTACCATTTTCTTATTACGACCGTACTCGTGTCGGTTGGATTATGGCAAGAATGACTTCAGATTCAAGAAACTTAAGTGAAATATTATCCTGGGGTTTGATTGATTTAGCTTGGGGAGTTTTCTTGATGGTATTCTTAACTATTTTTATGTTTATCATCAACTGGCAATTAGCCTTGGTTATTTTAGCAGTAGTACCAATTTTAATGGGTATTTCAATATTTTTCAGGAAGTATATATTAAAAGCTTACCGCTCAATCAGAAAAGTTAACTCAAAAATTACGGGAGCTTATAATGAAGATATTACCGGTGCTATAACCACAAAAACACTGGTCTTAGAAAAACAAAATTTCTCCGAATTTGATAAACTTAATTTCGATATGAAACGCCAATCGATTAGAGCGCATCTTTTACAGGGTGTTTACTTCCCAATTATGTTGTTTATTATCTTCTTAGGGATGGCTTTAGTTTACTATGTAGGTGGTATCATGGTTTTAGATACGAGCAACTTCTTGTTTTTTGTTGGACCGATTACTGTAGGGACACTTTACTTATTTACTAACTATGTTTGGCAGTTTTTTGATCCTGTTAATAATATCGCTAATTTTTACGCACGTTTTCAACAAGCACAAGCTTCAGCTGAAAGAATTGTTTCTTTGATTGAAACTAAAGCTGATATTACAGATACTGAAGATGTTATTGAAAAATACGGAACGATATTTTCTTATAAAAAAGAAAATTTTGAACCACTTATTGGTGACGTAGAGTTTAAAAATGTCGGATTTAAATATCAAGTTGGTGAGCAAGTATTAACTGATTTTAATCTCAATGTCAAAGCCGGAGAATCAATCGCCTTAGTCGGACACACTGGAGCGGGGAAAACCACAATTATTAATTTGATATCCCGTTTTTATGAACCGACTACCGGAGAGATATTAATCGACGGAGTAGACTATCGTAAACGTTCTATCGGATGGCTACACTCAAATCTTGGTTATGTACTTCAGACACCTCACCTTTTTAGTGGTTCGGTAATGGAAAATATTCGTTATGGAAATCTAGAAGCTACCGATGAAGAAGTAATCGCCGCCGCTAAAGCAGTTGAAGCCCATGAGTTTATCATGAAATTCGAAAAAGCCTATGATACAGAATGTGGCGAAGGTGGATCTAGGTTATCAGTTGGTCAAAAGCAGTTAGTTTCTTTTGCAAGAGCAATTCTTGCGGATCCAAAAATATTAATCTTAGATGAAGCAACATCAAGTGTTGATACCGAAACAGAACAGTTAATTCAAACAGCTATCAATAAATTGCTCGAAGGAAGAACTTCATTCATCGTTGCGCATCGCTTATCAACAATAGTTCACGCTGATAAGATATTAGTTTTAGAAGGTGGAGAAATTATTGAATCAGGAACTCATAAAGAATTGATTAAGAAAAAGGGTTCATATTATAACCTTTATACTAATCAGTACTCAGAGGAAATGATGGAATTATCAATCAGATAAACCTACAATTTTTGTAGGTTTTTCTTTCGCATGTGCTATAATAATTTTAAGTAATGGAGGGATGTGCTATGAAGATACCGGCATTTATTGATTCACATCTACATTTTTTAGGAATTGGCTATTATCAAGATATTATTGACTTAAAAGACTCATTATCAGTCTTTGATATTTTAAAAAAACTAAGTAGATCAAATCGAGAGATTATTATCGCAAGAGGCTATAATCAGGACAAGTTTAAAAATAAAACAATGATTGAAAAAAAGGATTTAGCAACTATTGCTAAACCAGTTTGTATTTTTAGGGTTTGTGGACATGTAGCTATTCTCAATCAGGCAATGCTTGATTATTTAGACTTTACAGAAAATACAAAAGTATCAGGTGGAACAATCGATTACAAACGCGGAATCATTACTGAAAACGCTCTGAACCTATTACAAGAAGCTTTACCGAAACCAACAATAGAAGACTTAAAAAGATATATTATCAACGCTAATAATCTCTTGCTATCTCAAGGCATAACCAAAGTGGCTAGTGATGATTTTAGTAGTTTTGCATTACCTTTTGAACAAGTTATACAAGCTTATAATGAAGTTGATGAACAGGGGCTTTTGCAAGTGGAAGTTACAGAACAGGTTAATCTCAGCCTCAGTGAACTTAAGCGGTTTAAAGAAAAAGGCTTAATCAATAAACGCTATAATCATTTAAAAATGGGTCCGTTAAAAGTTTTGACTGACGGCTCTCTTGGTGGTAGAACCGCTAGTCTTAATGAACCCTATAGTGATGATAATAATAACTTTGGAGTCTTGACATATAAAGATCAAGACCTACAAGAATTAGTTGATTTTGCTAGTGCTAACGATATGGATTCTGTACTTCATGCTATCGGGGATAAGGCTTGTGATCAGGTTATAAAAATACTGATTAATACTCAAAATAGATATTCTGGAAAAAGACATAATAACGCGATTATCCATGCGCAACTATTAAATAGAAAGCAGATTGATTTGATGAAGAAGCATTCAATTAAAGCGATTATTCAACCAATCTTTATTAACACTGATTTACTGATTATCGATGGAAGAATCGGTAGGCGAAGATCTGATTCATATCTTTTCAAAACTATGAATGAAAATCTACATGTAGGTTTTTCAACTGATAGTCCAGTTGAAACGGTTAATCCCTTTCATAATCTCTATTGTGCTCTAACCCAAAAAAGTATCGATTACCCAAATCTTAAACCATTGAATAATTCAGAATGTTTCACCCTCAAGGATGCTTTAAAAGCTTATACAACCAATAATTTAGATTTTGTTTATGACCAAGATCACTCCGATTATATTGAAATTGATCGCGATATTTACAATATTGATTTTTCTGACTTGAAAGCTACTAATGTCCTAAAAGTATATCGTAATAACAAAATAATCTACTCTAAATAAAAACGATACATTCGTAAAAATTTATTCTTTATTTTTTAAAAAAATAGTGTATAATTATATATGCTATGCCGGTGTGGTGAAATTGGTAGACACGATGGACTCAAAATCCATTGCCCTTAAAAGCGTGTCGGTTCGAGTCCGACCACCGGTACCAAGTTGATAGAATAGGTTTGATACAACGATGAACCCCATTTACGATAATGATACAAAAACAAATTTTCTTATCATTCGTATGGCTTGCCATCAAGTGTTTGGCTTATTTTCAGGGGAAGTTATCCTTGAAGATGGAAAAAAGATCAT
>JBAYQC010000112.1:0-4681 GCA_041677365.1 Candidatus Izemoplasmatales bacterium
ATGATTTATTTAAAAGTATCTGATTATGACAATGCTCAGAAATACTATAATCATGCGTTAAAGTTTGATAAATTGGCAAGTAATCCAACATTCTTGTTGGCTAAATCAGATCTTTTGAATGCTAAAGGTGATTATCTTAATGCTTTAAAAGCTTATGAAGAGTATTTTATTAAAACCAAGAATCATTACCGCTATATCGATCGCTTTATCAATCTTAATATTGCTTTAAATAACTTAGCTGATGCATATAGCTTCTTTTCTAGGCATCGGGATATAATGAATAAGGTTCTATCAAAACATTCCCGTTTACAGTTTTATAAGGCTGGATTAAGACTGGTTAAGAAACTCAATAAAACCGAAGATATAGCCATCTTAAGTGAGAAAATTGAAGAATTAGAAACAAGTTTTAAACCATTTAATAACATTTATGAGTTTTACAATCAGTTCATCCGAGATAATTATCACAAGACATTTATAAAAAAAAGGGATATAGTTCTTAATTTATTTAACTATTTAGAACGTTTGGAACTATATGAAAAAATGGTTTATGTAAACTTAGATAATGATCAGATAAATATAAAACATTATACAAAGGGTCTATTACTTGAAAAAACCTTGGAAACTAAGTACTTAACTGATAGCGTTTATGAGGAATTAAAAGGGTTTAATCAAAGGGGTGTTTATGATTTAACAGAAGACCATCAGAAACTAAAAGACCCGTTTATTACTACTAAAACTAAGTATATTTTTACTTATAAACTTGATGAGTTTGCTTTTCTAGTTTTTTATATTAAAGACTTAGATTATTTATTTGTAAAAAAGAGTTTTGAATTAGCTGGTTTAATCTTACAAAAATTAATAAATGACTTCAAACTTCATCATGAAACTAATCAAAAACTCAAGAATCTTATAAATATGGTCAATGAAGAAGGATTTGGTTTTGTTTTATTAAAGAATAACATTATGTATTTGCTTAACGATACAGCCAAGAGTCTACTTAATTGTGAATCAGATTACTTGAATTTCAATGACTTCCAAGTGATGTTGCAAAAAAATATTTACCTAGATGAACTGATTAAAACTAGTGAAATAGATTTAAAGTTACTTAGTAATGATTTATCTATAAATGTAAAGGTTTTACAGGATGAGATGAATATTTATTTATTGATGAAAGAAAACAAAACACTGACAGGAACAAAAGCTAAGACAATTGAAAATTTAAATGGATTACCTATTAGCAATGACTTAACATTGGCTTTAATTAATCTCAGAAATTATCACGAGTATTTAAAAGGTTATAATTATCAGAAGTATTTAGACTTTTTATCAGAAATAAAAACAGCTATCAAAAACGTTTCAGCTTCATATTTCTATGACTTTTATTTTGAAGGTATGGACAATATTTACTTACTGTTAGAAACCAAAGACAAAAGAACAATCAATAGAATTTTAGAAGCGATAATCCTTAAATATGATCAAGACATAGATATAAGAGCTGCTTTTCTTTATGTAAAAACTGAGATTAATGAAGATAATCTCTATGATTTAAAATATTTAGTAGCTTTGACAAATGATGAACATAAGGTTTTACAGGACAATAAGGGTTTTAGAACCAATAAAGAAATCTTTAGAACAATCAGTTTAAATGTTAAAAAGATTTTAAGTGATAAGAATATCAAACTAGCTTATAAACCAGTTGTTAATTGGGAAAACAATGAAGCGAATTTTCTCTATGTTGACGTGCTAAATCGAATTTTACTTGGGAATATTCAATCTTTAAAAAAAGTTTTGTGGGCAAATAACTTAGAAAGTGAATGGGATGAACTGTTAATCAATCAATTAAACAAAGATATTAGAATCGCTAATTTCAATTCCAAGTTTTTTCTTGAAGTGTCATTAGCGACTCTAAGTGATAGAAACATGTTTAGTAAGTTAGTTAAAAAGCTTAACAATAAGGGATTAAAGAATTCTGAAATCATTTATGTTGTCGATTTTTTTGAGTACATGAAAAATCGTGACTCAATATCTATTTCTAAATCAAACCTAGCCTTTAAAAATGTGGTAAAAGAATTGAAGTTTTCGCAAATTAACATAATCAACGATGCTAGCTACGCGTTTATCGATTCAGAAGTAGTGAATTTTGAATATTTTGACCTTGTACTTCACACATTAAAAAGCTATGATATAAAGGTGATTTATAATCATGGTAAAACTAGTTTAACGAAGAGTTTTTTAAAAGAGAATTCAATACAATTAGTTATGGGTGAAGCCTATGGCAAGTATGATAGTTTAAAGAATATTAATAACTAACTGGAGGATTCAGATGGAAAGAAAATGGTGGATGACTACCAATATTTATCAAATATACCTACGAAGTTTTTACGACAGCAATAATGATGGTATCGGTGATTTGATTGGAGTTAAAGAAAAACTTCCCTATTTAAAAGATTTAGGTGTTGATACGATTTGGATATCGCCACATTACGACTCACCGATGGATGATAATGGCTATGATGTCAGAGATTTTTATAAAGTAAGTGATGACTATGGTGATATTAGAAGTTTTCAAGAAATGATTGAAACCGCAAGAAAACTTGGGATAAAAGTTTTAATTGATTTAGTCCTTAATCATACTTCAGATGAGCATAAGTGGTTTAAAATTGCCTCTGACCCAAAGCACCCTTTATATGAAAGGTATCATAATTACTATATCTGGAGAAAACCTAAGTATGATAAAGAAAATAAACGAATTCGTCCAACTAATTGGATAAGTTGGTTTGGCGGTCCGACATGGGATTATATCAGTGATGTTGATGAGTATTATTTACATATCTTTTCGAAAAAAATGCCAGATTTAAATTGGCGGAATGAAGCAATGAAAGCTGATTTAAAGAAAATGATTAAATACTGGATTGATCTAGGAGTCGACGGTTTTAGAGTTGACGCCGCAAATCACTTAGAGAAAGACTGGGATTTTCCTGATGGAAGTCCTGGTTATGAATACTTTTCTTCTTTACCTAAGCACCACGATTATATTAGAGAATTAGCTGAAGAGTTATTTATTCCCAACAATCTATTAACCTTGGGTGAATCTGGTGGCGCAAGTAAGGGAGAGGTATTGAAATATGTTGGCTTTGATTCTAATGAGTTTAATTTATTAATCCATTTTGGTCATTGTTGGGCAGATATGGGTAAAGATAATGAGTTTACCACTGGTAAGTGGTCAAAAACAGATTTACGGGTTAGTGAGATTAAAAAAAGTTATGCTCATCAATACAAAGTGGTTAACAAGTCTGGCTTCAATCTTCTTTATTGGCATAATCATGATCATCCGCGAATTGTATCTCATTATGGTAATGACCATATCTATCACGAAGAATCAGCTAAAATGTTAGCTATAACATTATATTTTTTACCGGGAACAGCGATTGTTTATCAAGGAGAAGAAATTGGAATGACCAATGTCTTATATAAAAACATCGAAGATTTTCGTGATGTTGAAGTTTTTACTGAATACGAAAATATGATCAATCGCGGTCTGTCTGTAAAAGAAACAATGGAAACTATTAGAGGTCGTTGTAGAGACAACGCTAGAACTCCGATGCAATGGGATGACAGTTTGAACGGAGGTTTTACCAAAGCGACTCCCTGGATAAAAACTAACTATAATTACAAAGAAATCAAT
Organism: Candidatus Izemoplasmatales bacterium; assembly: GCA_041677365.1. GTDB lineage: Bacteria > Bacillota_I > Bacilli_A > Izemoplasmatales > Hujiaoplasmataceae > UBA2289. The sequence continues at coordinate 3,686 of JBAYQC010000112.1, forward strand.
GTTAAAAATCAAGACAAAGATCAATCCTCAATCCTTAATACTTATCGGTATTTGCTTAAGCTGAGAAAGACTGATGCAGAGAATATCATCTTTGGAGAAGTAGAGTTTTTTAATTTAGAAGATAATGATAGTTTTTGTTATTTGAATAAAGGTGAAACAAAAGATTATTTGATAATTGCTAATTTTCGCGATTATCCAATAACCATTGAACTTAAAGATCTTGATTTAAATCAATTTAAATACTTTTATGGCAATCGCTTTGATTTAAAAAAGAAACTTAAGCTTGCTCCTTATCAAACTGGAGTTTTCCTTAGAGAAAAAAGCATAGGCTAATCTATGCTTTTTCTCTAATTTTAATTGCTTTTATTATTATGGTCAATGTGATAAAATAGTTAGTTGTTAGGAAAAGGTGATAAGTATGAATAGACGTGATTTTAGAGAGTTGATAATAAAATTAATATTTCAAGATATCTTTGAAAGTGAAATAGAAAATTCAGAATATCCTGAAGATGCTTTAAAGGTATTTTTTGAGGTAAGAGAAGTCTATGCTGATTTAGATAAAATTATAAGTGAAAACTTAGTTAGTTGGCAAATATCAAGATTGAATTATGTTGATTTGGCAATTGTTCGTTATGCAGTGTTTGAGATGAAATATAAAAAATTAGCTCCAGAAATTGTTATTAATGAAGCTTTAGAAATTACCAAGAAATACTCAAATCTAGACGACGATTCAGCTAAAAAATTTAATAACCGGCTTTTAGATAATATTCGTCACTTTTTGGAGAAAGATAATGGTTAGAGAGTATTTAACTGTTACTGCTTTAAATCGTTATTTAAAATTTAAGTTTGATAATGATTCGGAACTACAGAATATACTTTTAAAAGCTGAAATTTCCAATTTTAAGCGACATTCACGTGGACATTTATATTTGACTTTAAAAGATGATTCAAGTCAAATAAGCGCGATTATGTTCGTTTCTAATACCTCTAAATTGA
>JBAYQC010000113.1:0-4617 GCA_041677365.1 Candidatus Izemoplasmatales bacterium
ATTTAAGTGACAATACGCTATATCAAGTCAAAGAAGTAGCTTCTGTTAAAATTCCTGTAACTTATGAAGATAAGGAATATGAAGTTGACGGTACAGCAGTTTATGGGATAATTCTATGAGTCACAAAAACGAGTTTATTGATGTTTACAATCAATACATAAAACGTGAAGGTGCTAAAGAATTATTAGAGTTTTTACTCTCGAGTAAAAGTGATTTTTTTGAAGCTCCTTGTTCTACAAGGTACCACCTTTCAAAAGAAGGTGGCTTAGTTGAACACTCTTTGAATGTATATCATTGTTTAAAAGATTATCTGGAAAGACCAAGAGTAAAAACTCTGTATAATCTTGAAGTTAATCCTGAAAGCATTGCAATTGTGGCGCTTCTTCATGATTTATGCAAAATTAATGTATATAAAAAGTCTTTCCGAAATACTAAGGATGAGTCCGGTAAATGGATTAAAGTTCCTACCTACGAATTCCAAGATGATTTGCCTTATGGTCACGGTGAAAAATCTGTTTATATAATTTCTGGGTTTATGAAATTAACCCGTGACGAAGCTTTTGCAATTAGATATCATATGGGATTTTCTGACACAGAAAACATAAGAAATGTCGGTGAAGCCTTCAGCAAGTTTCCTTTAGCTTTTGCTTTATCAACAGCTGATATGGAAGCAACATACTTTATTGAAAATTAATAAAAAATAAGAACCTTCTTACTAAGGTTCTTTTTAAAGGGTTTAGGAGAAAACTATGAAACGAGTGTTTAATGTTACCGAGGGGCCAATCTTAAAGAAAATGCTCTTACTTGCTTTACCAATTCTTTTAACTACACTTTCACAAATCGCATATAACCTAACTGATATCTTCTGGATTGGTAGAGTAGATGAAATCGGATATGTTGAAACCTATGCTGTTTCAGCAATTGGAACCGTATCTTATCTAACTTGGTTTTCTTTTGGTTTTATTCTTATAGCTAAGATTGGAACCAGTGTAAAAGTATCCCATGCTGTTGGTAACAACAAGTTAGAAAAGGTTAATGTTTACGGGGCGAATGGGATTTTACTTGAAACTTTTTTTGGAATAATTACTGCCGTAGCAATCTTGTTATTTCAACGGCAATTCTTAAGTATTTTCAATATTGATACACCAGAGATTATTGATTATGCCTTAGATTATATTCCGATTATTGGTGGGTTTATCTTTATTCAATTTATCGTCAATGGTTTTGTTGCGGTGAATGAAGGATTAGGACAAACCAAGATTAATCTAATGGTACTTGCTGTCGGATTTATTTTTAATATGATTGTGGATCCATTATTTATATTGGTTTTTAAGATGGGAATTCAAGGAGCCGCAATAGCGACTGTTTCAGCTCAATTTATAACGCTTGTAACTTTTATTATTATCTATAAGAAACACAATCCAAATTTGAAAATATTTAATCTAAAGAATTTCAATTTCCAAGCAATGAAAGAGATCCTTTCAATCGGGTTACCGGTTGGGGTTCAATCGATGTTATTTACAGTAATTTCAATTTACATTGGTCGTGTAGTCTTTAGTTTTGGCGCTAATGTAGTTTCGGGTCAAAGGATTGGAGTGCAGATTGAACAACTGACATGGATGATTTCTGGAGGTTTTCAATCAGCTATTACCGTTTTTGTTGGTCAGAACTTTGGGGCTAAAACTTATTCGAGAATTAAAAGAAGTCTATTTGATATATCAGCTATACTTATACCTTATGCTTTAGTTATTACGATGTTATTATTGTTTATTCCTGAAACGCTTCTAAGGATATTCATCGATGATGATCAGGCTGTTGAAGCTGGAGTTAACTACTTGAAAATTATTAGTATATCTCAAGTGTTTATGATTGTTGAGGGAATTGGTACTGGTTTTTTCAATGGAATCGGAAAGTCCTTTATACCTTCTATTGTGGGGATTGTTGGAAATACTTCAAGAATTCCATTAGTGATTTGGCTGACCGACTTATATCAAGAAAAAGGTATTTGGTGGTCACTTAATTTTTCAACAGTTTTTAAAGCTTTTCTGATTATAATCTTCTTTATCTTCTTCATAAGAAATTTAAATGAAATGCGTTTAAATCGACTTACATTCAAGAAGAAAGTCCGGGTTTAAATTATCATTTTAAAAAGTGAGGATTATCCAACTAATGAAATATACATTTATATCTAAAATCGGACCAATAACCATTGTTTCAAAAAATCAAAAAATTACGGAAATTATTTTGAATTCCTCCGATTTAACTACTTCTGAACCAGATGAATTAGTCCTAAGAACAAAACTTGAAATCGAAGCTTATTTAGACGGTCGCTTGAAACAGTTTAGTGTCCCGGTTCAGTTAAATTTGACTGATTTTCAAAATCAAGTCTTATTAACAATGAAAGATATTCCTTATGGACAGACTTGGACTTATGAATTGTTAGCTAAAGAAGCTGGATTTCCTAAAGCTTATCGAGCAGTAGGTTCTGCATGTAAAAAAAATCCTCTTCCGATTATCATTCCCTGTCATCGTGTCGTTAAAAAGAACGGTGAGGTTGGGAGTTATCAATTTGGAAAAGAATTAAAAACATATCTAATAAACCAAGAAAAAAAAGTCTTAAAATTTTAAAGACTTTTTTTAGTGGTTTCTCTTTCGATTAATTTTACATCAATTATTTTATTAAAACTTTCTAAAGTATTTCCGGAGATTAAATTCATTATCATCTTAATTGCAGTTTTACCAATTTTCTCTGATGACTGTTCAATGGTTGTGATATTGGGTTCCATCATACAAGCTAATTGAATATTATCAAAACCAATTACCTGAACATCATTTGGTACACTTTTTCCCAGTTTTTTTAAAGCCTGAATTACCAACATGGCAATTACATCGCTTTCACAGAAAATTCCATCTGCATCCAAGTGGTTTTTAATTGTTTCTTCAATCGCTTTTTTATCGGGTTTAAGAAAAGCTAAGTCATAGGAAAAAACCTTAGTGTTTTCGCCCTCAATCACTGAATTAAATCCTCTGGTTCTTTCTTGAACTGTAACTAAACCTGAAGGCCCTCTAAAGTGCAGGATATTCTTACATCCACCTTTGAGAAGAGTATCAGCAGCCAACTTACCTCCGAGGAAATTATTTGAAGCAATCGAAGGTATATCATCGCTTAAGTTATGATCAATTTCGATGATTGGGATATTCAACTTTTTATAATCTTCGATTCGGTTAGTATTGGCTAAGAGGATAATTCCATCAACGTTGTATTGCTCAAAGATTTTTAAATACTTACTTTCCTTTTCTGGATCATCTTTGGAGTTACAAATCATAAGTCGGTAATTATTTTTTATTACTTCATCTTCAATGACTTCTAAAAGATCAGAAAAATAATAGGAAGTTAGATGAGGTAATACTAAAGCAATAATATGAGATTTCTTTTGAAATAATGACCTAGCTAACTCATTAGGAACATAGTTCAGTTCTTCAATAGCTTCCATTACCAGCCTTTTTGTATCTTCATTAACATAACCCTTTTGGTTGATAACCCGAGAGACTGTCGCAACACTTACATGCGCCATTTTTGCTACATCTTTAATTGTTGCCATAATATAGACACCTTCCTTTGATAAATAGATTATAATCAATTTAGTTTAATTTTAAAAGCGATTAATAAAAAAATGTGTAACAAGTTACATATATTAATTAAAGTGATAACGTTAGTCTGTTAGTTAGACATTTGTCTATAATTATTGTAAAATATATAGTTAGGAGGATATAAAAATGCGTAAGACCAGTAAAAAGTTAAGAAATTTAGTGATTTATCAAATATATACCCGTAATTTTTCTGAATCGGGTGATTTTCAAGCTATCATTGATGATTTGGATAGAATCAAATCTCTAGGAGTTGATTATATCTATCTTTTACCAATCCACCCAATTGGTGAAAAGAATAAAAAGGGAAGTTTAGGATGTCCTTACTCAATTAAGGATTATACTAAGGTAAGAGAAGAACTAGGTGGAGAAAAAGGTTTAAAACAACTAATCGAAGTTGCTCATGAAAAGAAGTTAAAAGTGATGTTAGACATCGTCTTTAACCACACTTCAAGAGACTCGAGATTATTAACTGATCATCCAGAGTGGTTCTACCATAATGAAAATGGTGAAATTGCCAATAAAGTCGGCGAGTGGTGGGATGTATGTGATTTAGATTTTTCATCTGGTAAAAATTTATGGTTTGAACTCCTTAATGTTTTAGTTTATTTTGCAAGACTAGGTATTGATGGTTATCGTTGTGATGTAGCTAGTATGGTTCCAATTGATTTTTGGAATTTAGCGAGAAAACAAGTAAGACATATTAACAGAAACTTTATTTGGTTAAGTGAATCTGTTCACGGAGCCCATTGTAAACATCTTCGTGATTCTGGATTTTATTGTGCATCAGAGGCAGAAATTTATCAGGCTTTCGATATGGCCTATGATTATGATGTAGAACCTTACATGCGTGATTATTTACAAGGAAAAGCTCCACTTAAACCATATTTAGAAGGTTTAAAACGCCAAGAAGAAATTTATCCAGAAAATTATGTAAAAATGCATAATCTTGAAAATCATGATTTTGAA
>JBAYQC010000114.1:0-4462 GCA_041677365.1 Candidatus Izemoplasmatales bacterium
CTGAACAGGCACTTCTTCTAGATCGTATTTTAAAACATAACCCATTTTAGATACCAAGACTACGTCTTTGTGGTATGGTTCTCTTAAATCAACACTAACTAATTGGTTAAGACGATTTGCCGGTAGAACATTAAAGGTACGATTAATTCTAGTTTTAACAAATTCACTTAATAAAACTCGTTTAATTTGTCCTTCTTCGTTAGCAACTAAAACGTCTCTTTCGTCATCAAAATTATCGATAACAAGATAATCAACAATCACTTCTTTGTCCATCAATTGTGCATAGTTTCCAACATAATCACCCAAATCTTTCCACTTCATATCAGGAACTTTATACACTGGAAGAGCAATAAAATTTCCTAAGTTTGTGAAAAGAAGTAAGGTTTCTCGAGTATTAACCTCTGATTTTTTTAATACTAAATCCCCTTCTTTTAAACCCGTGTCTCCTTGAGTTGCCTGATAACTTTTTAATGATGATCGTTTTAAGTAACCATCTTTAGAAATCACAAACATTACATTTTCATTTTCTATAAGTTCTTGTTCATCAATTTCAACTTTTTGAATTTGACCACTGATTTTACTTTTTCTTGGTACAGGATAACTCTCTAGAATCGCTTCTAGTTCTTCAATTACTGCACTCTCAAGTTCTTGTTCGTTATTTAATATTTTTTGTAACTGATTGATAGTCTTGGTCAGTTCTTGTGACTCTTTCTTCATTTGGGTAACATCAGTGGTTGACAAACGATAGAGTTGTAAAGAAACAATTGCATCTGCTTGAGTTTCAGAAAAACTAAAACTATCAATTAATTTATTAATTGCATCCTTTCTCCCCAATGAACTTCTAATTAAAACAATTACTTCATCTAGAACATCGACCATTTTCAAAAAGCCCATCACGATATGCTTACGTTTTTCGTTTTGAGTAAGTTCATAATTAGAACGATTTCTAATCATATCCTTTTGATGTTGGATATACTCAACTAATATTTCATCTACTCCTAATAATTTAGGACTTCTTTGGCTAATCGCTACCATGTTGTAATTAAAAGTAACACTCAAATCAGTGTTTTTATAAAGATAAGCTAATATCACATCAGAAGCTATTTCTTTCTTTAATTTTACGACTATCCTAATTCCCTCGCGATCAGATAAATCATTTACCTCTAATATACCATCAATCTTCTTTTGTAGACGAATATCATCAATCTTTCTTACTAAATCAGCTTTATTAACTTCATAAGGTATCTCAGTAATTACTAAAGATGTATCTTCAACCTCAACCTTTGATTTTATTACAATCTTACCCTTTCCAGTTTGATAAGCTTTTTTTATTTCTTTAGTTCCCTCGATTATTGCTCCAGTAGGAAAATCGGGACCAGGCATAATCTCAAGTAAATCATCAATTGTTGCTGAAGGGTTTTTGATTTTATAAATTGTTGCTCTTAAAACTTCAGACAAATTATGGGGCGGAATATTGGTAGCGTATCCCGTTGCCATACCCTGTGCTCCATTTACTAACAGATTAGGAAATTTTGCTGGAAGTACTACCGGTTCCAACTCGCAGTCATCAAAATTCGGAATAAAATTAACTGTTTTCTTCTTTATATCCTTAAGAAGCGCTTCAGCGAAAACAGTTAATCGCGCTTCAGTATATCTCATCGCTGCGGCTGGGTCGTTATCAATTGAGCCGTTATTTCCATGCATATCAATTAGAAGAGTTCCCATCTTCCACTGTTGTGACATTCTTACCATGGCGTCGTAAACGCTTGTGTCACCATGAGGGTGATATTTACCGATTACTTCCCCAACGATTCTTGCACTTTTCTTGAAAACTTTATCTGATGCCATACCAAGTTCGTTCATCGCAAAGAGAATTCTTCTTTGAACTGGTTTTAGCCCATCTCTTACATCTGGTAATGCTCGTTCTTGAATAATGTACTTTGAATAACGACCAAAGCGTTCACCGACAATATCTTCAAGATTAACAGAAATAATATTTTCTTCGATGTACTCATCGATTTTCTTTTTTGCAGATTTAGCCATTGATAACACCTTCAATCATAAAATCATCATCTTCATTTTCAAATGAAACATTGGTATCAATCCATTCTTTTCTAGGTTCTACTTTATCACCCATAAGAACGGAGATTCTTTGGTCAGCTTCAGCTAAATCTTCAATTTTTACTTGAATTAGGGTTCTGGTTTTAGGATCCATGGTTGTTTCCCACAATTGTGTGGAATTCATTTCACCTAAACCTTTATATCTTTGAATTGAATAATTTTTAAATTTTTGACAAATAGTTTCTCTTTGTTCTTCATCCCATGCATAAATAGCTTCATTTTTATTTGAAGTGATTTTATACAATGGTGGTTGAGCTAAATAGAGTTTACCAGCAGATATTAATTCTGGCATGTAGCGGAAAAAGAAAGTGATTAATAACACCTGAATATGAGCACCATCGGTGTCGGCATCTGTCATGATTATCACTTTGTTATAGTTTGATTTATCAACTTCAAAATCACTACCAATCCCAGCACCAATAGTGGATATGATTGTTGAAATTTCTTCGTTTTTAAAAACTTCTTCCATTCTTTGCTTTTCAGCATTAATAACCTTACCTCGAAGCGGTAGAATTGCTTGGAAAATCCGGTCTCTACCTTGTTTTGCCGAACCACCAGCTGAATCGCCCTCTACTAAAAATAATTCTTTAATCAGAGGATTTTTTGAACTAGCAGGAGCTAATTTTCCTGATAATACCGTTTCTTTTTTCTTGATTTTCTTTACTAATCTTGCATCTTCGCGAGCTTTTCTCGCAGCTTCCCAAGCATTTCTAGCATTAACTGCTTTTTCAATTAAACTTGAGGCTATTTTTGGGTTTTCAGTCAAATAAACATTTAATTTATCAGACACTACCACCTCTACTGCTGGGCGTGCTTCTGGTGAGCCTAATTTATTTTTTGTTTGTCCTTCAAATTGCAATAAATCTTCCGGAATTCTAACGGAAATAATTGCGGTTAAACCTTCTCTAACATGAGTACCTTCAAGCGATTCATCCCGTTCTTTTATTAAATTCATCCTTCTACCATAATCATTGAAGATTTTGGTGAAAGCTGATTTAAACCCTGTTTCATGAGTTCCACCGTCTTTTGTCCGAACATTATTTACAAATGAGATGATGTTTTCGTTAAAAGCTTTTGTATAACCAAAAGATACTTCAACTTCAATTTGTGACTGAGTTCCAAAGAAATAAACAGGTTCATGGAGTGAACCCTTACCCTTGTTTATGTATTGTACGTATTCTTTAATTCCTTTTTCGAAAATAAATGTCTGTCTTTGCTTAGAACGATTATCTATTAATTGCATTTTTAAACCTTTGATTAAAAATGCGCTTTCTCTAATTCTATCTTCAAGGGTTTGGTAATTAAATAGAGTACTTGAAAAAATCTTTTGATCAGGTTTAAACCATACTTCGGTACCAGTTTTTCTTGTTTCACCAACAACTTCAAGTTCTTGAACTTTATGTCCGCCGTTTTCAAAGCGCATTTGATAGATCAATCCATCCCGATGAATATTAACTTGTAGAAATTCGCTTAAAGCATTTACTACTGAAGCTCCAACACCATGCAAGCCACCGGCAACTTTATAAGCACCTTCGCTTGAAAATTTACCGCCCGCATGTAATTTCGTGAAGATTACTTCAACACCTGAAATACCCGTTGAATGTAAATCAACCGGCATACCTCTACCATCATCTGTAACTAAAACCGAATTATCTTCTCTAACTTCAACTTTGATAAAAGTTCCATAACCAGCTAAAACTTCATCAATTGAGTTATCAATTATTTCCCATACTAAATGATGAAGGCCTCTAGCATCAGTCGAACCAACATACATTCCCGGTCGTTTTCTGACTGCTTCCAAGCCTTCAAGAATTTGAATAGATTTCGAATCGTAAACATTGTCTTTTTGCGCCATAATCATGCTCCTTGTTTCACATATTAATATTATAACAAATTTTCTGTACTTTTGCTTTATTTTTTCAGTTTTTTTTGGTATAATTCAAAAGAATATCGGAGGTAAAAAATGGGAAAATACATATTTCTCTTAATTGCTTATTTAGTTGGTTCTATCCCCTTTTCTTATTTGTTGGGTAAATATATAAAAAAAGATGATATCAGAAAAAAAGGTAGTGGAAACCTAGGGGCATCTAATGCTTTTAGAGTTTTTGGAACTATAATTGGTATATTAGTAATGATTTTAGATACTTTAAAAAGTGGATTATTTGTTTTAGCAGTTAAAGAAGGCTGGCTAGGCCCAGATCTCTTCCATCCTGTAATTTATGGTGCTATAGCTGTTTTCGGTCATATTTATCCGGTGTGGATGAAATTTAAGGGTGGTAAGGGTGTTGCATCTTCTTTTGGATTATTAGCATTTTATTTTTGGCCACTGCCAATCGCTTTA
>JBAYQC010000115.1:0-4363 GCA_041677365.1 Candidatus Izemoplasmatales bacterium
GTTGAAATCATTACCAATACCACTATAAAAAAAGCTATCGGTGAAAGTAAACTAGAAAAGATTGTAACTGTTAAATTAGATAAGAACTGGAAAGAAATTCCTGGTACAGAGGAAGAAATCACCTGTGATGCTTTATGTGTTAGTGTTGGTTTAAGTCCAATGCATCAGCTTCTTTCTATGGCTGAAGCAAATATGCTTTTTGTAAATGAATTAGGGGGTCTGGTTCCATTAAAGACTTGTGATTATGAGACTTCTTTAAAAAATGTTTATGCTTGTGGTGATGTTACTGGGATTGAAGAAGCTTCAAGCGCTATGGTAGAGGGTAAGATTGCTGGACTTATGGCAGCTAAGCATTTAGGGTTTATCCATCCAAATTATCAGAGTTTAGAAAATGAACTTAATAATCAATTATGCATTTTAAGACAAGGACCTTGTGGAGAAAAAATCCGCTGTGGTTTGAAGAAAGTTGGTGAGGTCTTTGATTAGGAAAACAGGAATAGCGGATATTGAGTTAGTTAAAACTAAATTTCCTAGAAAAGAAGTTTTATCGAGACCAAAAGCTATCATTGAATGTTATCAAGAAATACCTTGTAATCCCTGTGAGACTAGTTGTCCGTTTGGAGCGATTACAATTGGTGATGATATAAACCAAATTCCGAAAATTGATTTTGATAAATGTACCGGTTGTTCATCGTGTATCGTTGCCTGTCCAGGACTTGCAATTATGGTGGTAATGATTAAAGATGGTAAAGCTTATTTCAAGATTCCCTATGAACTTTTACCTTTACCTAAGGTAGGGGAGAAATGGATAGCTCTTAACCGTAGTGGTGAAGCGCTTGAAAAGCCATGTAAAATTGAAAATGTCATGTTAACGAAGAAAGGTGACCGTACAGCGATTATCACAGTTTCAATTGAGCAGCCATACCTTTATGAATTTTCAACAATAAGGAGTCCTTATGAATAAGAAAGATATTATTATTTGTCGTTGTGAAGATGTTAGTTTAGCTGATATCCATGAATGCTTAGAACAAGGTTATACCACCTTTGAAGATTTAAAAAGAATCTTAAGAGTAGGTATGGGACCTTGTCAAGGTCAGACTTGTTCACAACTCATACAAGCTGAGATTGCAAAATATCTAAAGTTGAATAAAGCTGAAGTAGCCTTATCAAAGACAAGACCTTTGATAACCGGAGTAGTCTTAGAAGATATTGCTAAAGCAAAAAAAGGTGATCTATAATGATAGGGGCAAGTATAGTTATTATCGGTGGAGGCATAAGCGGATTAAGTGTAGCTTATAACCTAGCGAAAAAAGGCATGAAGGATATTCATGTAATTGACAAAGGTTATTTTACTAACGGAGCTACAGGTAGATGTGGCGCTGGTGTTAGACAACAATGGGCAACAAAGTTAAACTGTATCTTAGCTAGAAAATCAATTGAGTTTTTTAAAGAGGCGAATAAAACATTAAACTACAAAAAGGATATTGAGTTCAAACAAAGAGGTTATTTAATCCTAGCAACAACTATAGAAGAAGATGAACAATTTAGTAAAAATGTCAGTTTACAAAATTCTTTAGGAATACCAAGTGAAAAATTAACAGTTGAGGAAGCTCTAAAAATTGTACCCCACTTAAATCCTAAGAGTTTTATCTCCGCAACTTTCTGTCCTACTGATGGACATGTTAATCCATTTTTGATGAGCGAAGCCTACTATCTTGCGGCTAAAGATTTAGGAGTGAATTTTCACTTTTACGAAGAAGTGAAAAGTATTGAAATCAAAGAAGACATTATTCAAAAGGTTATTACTGATAAGGACATATATAAAACGAAAAGAGTTGTTAATGCAGCCGGAGGATATGCTAGAGAAATCGGATTGATGGCTAATGTGGAAATACCTGTATATAGTGAAAATCACGAAATATTAGTTACAGAGAGAACGAAGGATTTACAAGGACCGATGGTGATGAGTTTTTCAAAAAACATCTATTGCCAACAAGTCCCTCACGGTTCGTTTTTGATGGGGAGATCAAATCCCCAAGCCCTACCTTCACATGATATAAGTTCCTCTTGGGAGTTTTTAGATGAAATGGCTCTAACAGTTTCTGATATATTACCTGAAGTTGCTAAACTAAGAGTTATCAGAACCTGGGGAGGATCCTACAACAACAGTCCTGATCGGCAACCAATAATTTCTGATATAAGTACTTTACCTAATTATTATATTGCCTGTGGGTTTTCTGGCCATGGATTCATGTTTGCTCCGATTACCGGAGAACTTTTATCGCAGATTATTTTGGGAGAACAACTAGATGAATACGCAAAAGAATTACATATAGATAGGTTTAAAGATAATAAAACTACTGATTATGAACATTCGGTAGTATAAAGAAAGGAATGATTTATTTTGGCTATTTATGAGTACAAAACCTGGGAATTAACAAATTTCTCTGAAGAAACAAATCAATTAAGTTATCAAGAAGCAATTAAGAAGGTAAGAACTTATTTAGGTAAAACTTATCCTCTAATTATCGATGGTGAAAGGATTTATACCGATAAATTGGTAAAATCTTTAAATCCAGCCAATCACAAAGAAGTTATTGGTGAGATTTCTCAAGCAGGAATCAAGGAGGCTGAACTTGCTATGTCAAAAGCATTAGCGGCTTTTGAAAAATGGAAAAAAACTCCAGCTAAGGTTAGAGCGGATGTATTATTTAAAGCTGCTAATATTATGAAAAGAAAATCCCATGAATTATCAGCGCTGATGACTTTAGAAGCAGGAAAACCTTGGGTTGAAGCTGATGCTGATACAGCTGAAGCAATTGACTTTTTAGAATATTATGGAAGACAAATGCTTAAAATTGAACGGATTGATGATACGGTTTTAAGTAGACCTAATCTAGAGAGAAACGAGTACCGTTATATTCCACTAGGAGTAGGAGCGGTTATTACTCCTTGGAATTTTCCATTAGCTATTCTTACCGGAATGACATCAGCGGCGATTGTCAGCGGGAATACTGTGCTATTAAAACCCGCATCTACAACTCAAGTTATCGCTTTTAAATTTATGGAGATTTTAGAAGAAGCAGGAATGCCTAAAGGTGTTGTCAATTTTGTTCCAGGAAGAGGTAGCGAAGTTGGTGACTTTATCGTTAAACATCCAAAAACAAGATTTATATCTTTTACCGGTTCAAAACAAGTAGGTCAAGCAATTTATGAAAATGCAGCTAAAGTGCAAAGTGGCCAAATTTGGCTTAAAAGAGTAATTGCTGAAATGGGTGGAAAAGATGCTATTTTAGTTGATGATAACATTGATGTTGAACTAGCGGCTGATGCTATAGTAAAAAGTGCCTTTGGGTTTTCAGGGCAAAAATGTTCAGCTTGTTCAAGAGCGATTATCCATGAAAATGTTTATGACCAAGTAGTTGCTAAAATTAAAGAAAAAACTAGTAAAATCAAAGTCGGAAATCCTGAAAATTATGAAAATAATATGGGACCGGTTAATGATCATTTAGCTTTTAAGAAAATAACTGATTATATTGAAATTGGTAAAAAAGAAGGAAAACTTTTAACCGGTGGTAACAGTGATGATTCTATGGGTTACTTTATTAACCCTACAGTTTTTATCGACTTAGCTGAAGACGCAAGAATTATGCAAGAGGAAATCTTTGGTCCAGTACTAGCAGTTTCTAAAGTCAAAAGTTTCCAAGAAGGACTTGATGTTGTAAACAACACCGAATATGGTTTGACTGGGGCAGTTATTTCTAATAACCGCGAGCATTTGGAACAAGCGAGAGAGGATTTCCATGTTGGTAACCTATATTTTAATCGTAAGTGTACTGGGGCTATCGTCGGATATCAACCGTTTGGTGGCTTTAATATGAGTGGTACTGACTCAAAAGCTGGTGGGCCAGACTATCTAGTTTTACATATGCAAGGGAAAACTATCAGTGAAAGTTTATAAGCGCTTAGATTTAAGCGCTTTTTTTGTGCGTTTTATTTGTTTCGAATTCGAAATAGTGGTATAATATAATTAATTTTAAAGGAGGAATATATATGTTAAATACATTTAAAGCAACTGCAAAGACCCTTGAAGAGGGTATGCAAGTTATTACTGAATCACAAGGTTTTAAGATTTTGTTTGATGAACCTGAAAAAATGGGAGGTACTAATCAAGGTATAAATCCGATGGCAGGTTTATTAAATGTTTTAGGAGCTTGTCAAGCAATCGTTGCGAAGATGTTTGCTAAACAGTTTAATATAGAGTTTAGTGAGCTACATTTAGAAATAGAAGGCGACATGGATATGGCGGGAATAATGCAAAAGAAACCTGTGAGAACTGGTTTTCAAGAAATCCGCTTTAAAA
>JBAYQC010000116.1:0-4361 GCA_041677365.1 Candidatus Izemoplasmatales bacterium
CTGTCATAAGTTGCGTTTATCAAGGTTTCGTACTCAGAGTTCATGATTCCGATTTTCCCATTAACCTCATAAGCAATAAACCCATCACTAGAAACAAATAATTCATCGTATTGAAACTCTAAAATGATATCTCCAGATTTTGTGATAATCCCGACTTTATCATCTCTTTCAACTAAAAACTGCTCTTCAGGTAATAATTGGTATAATTCATCAGCTTCAATTCGATATTGCTTATCAACTGAATAAATATCTAGGTATTTATCATCTTCTTTATATAAAATCTGTGTCTCACCCTCACTACTAACAACATTTTGATAACCACTTTCGTAATAATCAAAACTAATAATTTCTGAGCCGTCTTCACGGAATAAAACCCGTACATCTCCATCAACGTCTTCAACATTTGCATAATAACCAGATACACGCCAAATCTCATCATAAGTTTTAGTATTAAATCCGGTTCCGTCAGCTTTGTATAGATAAAATTCTCCTTCCGTTTTTTCAACGGCATAAAGCGGACCATTTCCATTAATTTCTAACGCATCTCTAATCAAAAAACTTTTATCAGACTTCTTTATTAAGCCATAGAGTTCACTTTCTCCAGATTCATATTCAACAATTGCATTTCCGAAATTGTCAAAACCATAGGCATAAGAATAAACAAATTCAAGGAATACCTTGCCCTCTTTATCGATAAAACCGTAAGCATCATCTTTTTTAACTGCAGCAAGCCCCTGAGCAAAAGGCCTTGCATTTTGATAAATTATCGATATAACAACTTCACCCGTTTCATCGATAAAACCAAACTTTTCATTACTTATAACATAAGCTAACCCTTCATAGAAAGGACCAATCTCATCATATAAAGCATCGGTCAAAACATTACCCGTTTCATCCATTAAACCCCATTTACCATTGGTTTTGTAGGTGATAAATCCATTATTTTCGTCTCGGATTAAACTATCATAAGTTTTGTCTAAGATATCCTCACCTTCTTTATCAATCAATTTAACCTTTTCATTAACCTTTACAATTGCTAGTTCATTGTAAAAAGCTCCTGCATCGTCATATAAAATTGGAATTACTACTTCACCTTCTTGATTGATATAACCCCATCTATCATCAAGTTCTACAGCTAACAATCCTGCTTTAAACAAATCGTACTCGTTAACCTCTGATGCTTCTTGATTACACCCAACCATAAAAAATAACAAAAAAAACGTAAAAACCACCAAGATTTTTTTCATTTAGATTCCTCTCTTCCTTATTTTTATAATTATTTTTATATATAACTAATTATACAATTAATATTTTTGAAAACAACACGTAACCAAAAAAAAGCAAAAGAAAAAGTCAACAAAAGTTGACTTTTACTCACTTATAATTATCTTGGGTTTAAGGGTTAGTTTCCCATTTAGCATAGAGATTGATATCTTCCGAAGGCATCTTTGTTAGGTTAAAAGGTTCTTCTAAATCAATGTCAGAATACCAGCCAATAAATGTATAACCAGATTTCTCTGGAGTATATAAATCAAGCGCTTCATTTTCTCCATATTTCTCGGTTTTTATTTCAACTTCTTCGGTTGTTATTCCTGTGATTTGGTCTGGAGAGGATTCTCCAACTACTGAATTATTTCCAAGTTGACCAAAGTTATTCTTACCCCAAGTAAAAAGATGGTGATTAGTTAAAATAAATGCACTTTGCTCATAACCAATTAAAACCGAATTTATCTCGCCCTCAGTTACTGAAAATACAATTGGCGTTAATTGATTGACATTACTTCCAATACCAAGTTGACCTTCTAGGTTTTGTCCCCATACATAAATTTTTCCGTTTTCAGTCATAACTAGATTATGATGATAACCAGAATGAATTTCTCTAATTCTATCATCATCTAAGTTAAAAATTTCAGTAATATTAAGTGGGATATTTTTATTTGTTGTTGAATTGTTTCCTAATTGGCCATAATCGTTTCTTCCCCAAGAAAATATTTTATTATCATCAGTTAATGCTAATGCATGATGCATTCCCATAGATAAGAACTCGATTTTATCTGTTGAATCTAAAGAAAAATATTCAGTGATTTCGGCAGGAAAAGTTCCTACATAAGGACTCTCATTACCCAATTGACCATAAGCATTATTTCCCCAAGCAAACACTCTGCCTGTAGATGTTAAAACCATAGTGTTGACAAAGCTAAGAGCTACTTGTTTTATATCTTCTCCTTGCGAGAGTGAAAGGTTCTCAGTGATGTCTATTGGTAATGAGGAGTTGTTAATATTACCATTACCCAATTGACCAAAACCGTTGTAACCCCAAGTTAAAATCCGGTTAGCGGAAGTAATTACAGCGCCATGGGAAACTCCTAAATTAAGGGATTCTATTTTTTCACCATCGTTTAAATTAAAATATTCTGTAACCTCTAACGGGGTCGATCTTGAAGTGATTGTTCCATCAGCTAAACGTCCAGAAAAATTCCATCCCCACGAAAACACTCGACCTTCACTTGTAAGAAGAAAAGAAAACTTTTCCCCTAGTTGTAAGCTTTTAAAGGTCTCATTTTCTTCTAGGTCAAACTCTTCGGTAATGTCAACTGGAACTAAACTATCTTCCATAGTTCCATTGCCTAATTCTCCTCTTGAGTTAGAACCCCAAAGAAAAATTCTTCCTTTAGAAGTTATGATTCCTGAGTGATAAGCACCTAAAGAAAATTCAGTTATGCTTTCATCAATAAAGGTTTCAACACCTAGACTGATTCTTTCTTCTAAATCAAAATATTTAAGATTATATTCTACTTTATCGCACGCAATAATTGACGCTGTTGTTAGTAAAGCTATTATAATTAATAGGATTTTTTTCAAAACAACATCATCTCCTTTATTTACCTTTATTATATCACTTCAGAGAAAATAAAAAAAAGTTTGACTCAAAAATCAAACTTTTTAATCATATATATCAAAATAAAGAAAATTTTAGCTTAAATATCTACATTGTAAATCTTTTTAAATTCGTTCTTCATTCTTAACGGAATTAAAATAATTGCGGATAAGCTCACGCTTGAAGCGAGTAATATTATCAAACGATATTCCAGACCTGAGTATTGAGCAACTAAACCAATGATTAAGGTACCAAGAATAGTACCTAAATTCCAGAGCATTTGTTGAGTCGAGTTTACTCTACCTCTAATGGTTGATGGAATATATACTTGTGTAGCGCTCATCCTAATATTAAAACTGGTTACTGATAGAAGACCAACAATGAAACTGACGGCTACCATTAATACATATGGCATGTATAGCAATGTAGCACTAAGTATCTCAACAGTTATATAAACACTTACAGCAATTAAATATTTCTTTTGCGCCGGATATTTAACAAAATAGTGAATTAATCCACCAATCATTCTACCGATTGCTGAAGCTGAGATAATAAAGGAGAAGTTCTGTAATGTTAAAATCTCATGGTTGACAAAATATGGCATTCGCAACAAATCGCTTGCAGCGTAGACAAAAGAAAATGCCGCAAATAAAACTCCGATTCCAAGGATGCCTCTTTCTAACTTATAATAAGCGATTCCTTCTTTCAAGTCAGTGATAAAAGTAATTCCTTCAACCGGCTTTTCATTGAGTTTTTCAGCCACTTTAATCTTAGTTTCAATTGTAGCTGTAATAAAAAAAGTAATCGCATTAAAAACCATTAACCAAGCAATTCCATTAACCACACTCTCAATCATAAACGCAGCTATAGGCGCCATTATCGCAGCTGAGATTGGCCAGATTAATGATGATATTGAGTAAGCTTTCGTGTGATTTCCAGGAGTAATAACTTCTGGAAAAAGGCTCATAAAGGCGATTTGATAAACAGTATCTATAATTCCGAAGAAAGCAGCTATAGCAGTATAAACAAAAACATTGAAATACCCAGAAAATAATACTAATGATACAATAAAGAAAAATACAGTGTAAAAAAAGTCTATTGAATAAATCAACTTCACCCGGGGATAACGATCAATAAAGGGCCCGACTAGAATTGATGTAATCAAACGGGGAATAATATTAGCTACAGTAAAAAGCGCTAATGCTAATGGCGATTCTGTTTCAATATATATTAAGATTCCAAATGCTATCCCTGCCGCAGCACTACCTAAAGCTGAGATAAAGGATCCAATTGTTAAAATCGAAAAATTTCGATTCCATAATTTCATCATAGTTAATTCTCCATAAACATGACATACGAAATATATTATACTATAAGCTCAAACGTTTACAACAAAAAAATCTAGATTTGACAATTTTTGAGCATTATCAAGCAATATGAAATCTAGATTTCTTAGTTTTGACAAGTATAATTCAGTCTTTTC
>JBAYQC010000117.1:0-4271 GCA_041677365.1 Candidatus Izemoplasmatales bacterium
TACGGGTAAGTAAGAGTGTCAATGGCAATTGGCAAATAAAAAAGCACCGTGATCGGTGCTGCCAGTAACCGGCCTTATAGGCTTAGGCGAAAAACCGCGCCTTGAAGACGCGGATTTTTATTTAGAATTTAAAATTTCACAAGGCTTTTTATCTCTAATCAATTATGATATAATAGTATAGGAATTTTTATGTATATTTAAAAGAAAATGAGGTAGATATTATGGAAAAATCTGTACAAACAATAAAATTTTTAGGCCTAGATATGATTAACAAAGCAGCTTCTGGACATCCGGGAATTGTTTTGGGTGCCGCTAAAACTGCATATGATCTTTATACCAAATTTTTAGTGGCTAATCCGAATGAACCAGAATGGTTTAATCGCGATCGATTCTTTTTAGCTGCTGGTCATGGTAGTGCACTCTTATATGCAATTTTACATTTAGCTGGTTACAACTTAACAATTGATGACTTAAAAGCGTTTCGTCAACTTTCAAGCATTACCCCAGGTCATCCTGAATTTGGTCATACTCCTGGAGTTGATTCGACT
Source organism: Candidatus Izemoplasmatales bacterium (assembly GCA_041677365.1). Taxonomy (GTDB): domain Bacteria; phylum Bacillota_I; class Bacilli_A; order Izemoplasmatales; family Hujiaoplasmataceae; genus UBA2289. The sequence goes on from JBAYQC010000117.1 coordinate 549, forward strand.
ACCGGTCCTTTAGGACAAGGTTTAGCTATGGCTGTTGGAAATGCTTTAGCAGAAAGTTATCTAGCCGCGACTTTCAATAAAACTGATTTAAAAGTTGTTGATCATTATACTTACGCTCTTTGTGGTGATGGTGATTTGCAAGAAGGTGTTAGTTTAGAAGCTCTTTCTTTAGCGGGACGCTATAAGTTGGATAAACTAATAGTTCTATTTGATTCTAATGATATTCAACTTGACGGCCCAACCAACATGGCTAATAACGATAATATCAAAATGAAGTTAGAATCAATGAACTGGCATTATCAAATTGTTGGTGATCCTGAAGAAAGTGATGAATTAATTAACGCCATTGAAATGGCTAAAAAAAGCGATAAACCAGCTTTTATCGAAATTAAAACAACAATCGGAAAAGGTGCTAAAGCAGAAGGAACATCGAAAACTCACGGCTCACCTATTGGTAAAGAAGAAACTCAAGAGATGCGTAAAAGCATGAATTATGAGTACAAAGAATTCGAGGTTGCTAAAACTGTTTATGAAGATTTCAACACCACTTTCGTTAAACGTGGAGTAGAAGAATATAGTAAGTGGATTAAGAACTTAGAATTATATGAAAAAGAATATCCAAATGATTATCAAGAATTAAAAGCAATCATTGATAATGAAATTAATATTGATTTTGATAAGATTCTTCCTCAAGTTGATGAAGCGAAAGAAGCTACTAGAGTGACGATTGGAAGAGTTATCAAAACTTTATCAGAGAATTCTTATGCTTTAGTCGGTGGAAGTGCAGATTTATCTGCTTCAACTAAAGTTAAAGGAATAAACGGTGATTTTGATATAAATAATCGAACTGGAAGAAACATCAATTTTGGGGTTAGAGAACATGCTATGGCCGCGATTGTTAACGGTATGACCTTACATAATTTAAAGGCTTTTTCCGGAGGTTTCTTTATATTTTCTGATTATATGAAACCAGCAATTAGAATAGCTGGTTTAATGGATGTACCTTCACTATTTATCTTCACTCATGATTCTGTTGCAGTCGGAGAAGACGGACCAACACATGAGCCTGTAGAACAATTAGCAATGTACAGAGCGATGCCGAATATCAATGTATTTAGACCAGGAAATGCTAATGAAGTCATTATGGCTATGCGCTATGCTTTAGAGGCTAAATCAAGACCGAACATTTTAACCTTAACTCGTCAGGATGTTGAGACTAATTATAAAGTTAATTATGATGATTTTAAAAAAGGTGCTTTTATCGTTAATGATGAAGAAGATTTTAAAGCGATTTTCATCGCTACAGGTTCAGAGGTAGAATTAGCTTTAAAAACAGCTGCTAAGCTTAAAAAAGAAAAAAACATTTCCATTCGGGTTGTATCGATGCCTTGTCAAGAGTTGTTTATTGAGGCTTCCGAAGCTTATCAAAACTCGATTTTACCAAAAGATGTCTTTACCTTAGCTATTGAAATGGGTGCGACAATGCCTTGGTATCGCTTTGCTGATAAGGTTTATGGTATTGATGATTTTGGCCGCAGTGGTAAGGGTGAAGAAGTGCAAGAATATTTCGGATATACTGAAGAAAAATTACAAGAATATTTTTTAAAACATTTTAAATAAGGGGAGACAATTATGATTATTGATTCACACATCCATTTAAATGATGAAGAATTATTCCCAAGAATTGAAGAAATAATCGATCGAGCAAAAGAACGTGGTGTCAAAGCTTTTATCTGTGTCGGCTATGACCGTGAATCTTCGGAACTTGCCTTAGATATAGCGACAATGTATGAAGAAGTTTTTGCGGCAATCGGAATTCATCCTTCTGAAGCCAAACATTATAAACCAACTGATATTGAATGGCTTGAAGCAAATTTAAGTCATCACAAAGTTAAAGCTATTGGTGAAATTGGCTTAGATTATTATTGGGAAAAAACTCATGAAGCAAAGCAAAAAGAACTGTTTATAAAGCAAATAGAATTAGCTAATAAAACAAAATTACCGATAATCGTTCACATGCGAGATGCGACCAATGATACTTATGAGATCCTAAAAAATTATAAGGATAAGAATTTGAGCGGAGTTATGCACTGTTACTCGGGATCATGGGAATATGTGAAAAATTTTACCGACTTAAATCTTTATATATCTTTAGCGGGACCAGTGACGTTTAAAAACGCTCATTCGCCTAAAGAAATCGCCAAAAAAATCGATTTAAGCAAGTTGTTGATTGAAACTGACGCGCCTTATTTAGCGCCTGTTCCTCACCGAGGAAAAACCAATGAATCAAAGAATTTAAAATATATAGTAAAAGAGATAGCTTCTTTAAGAGGGGTCGAAATCGAAACGATTGAAAACGCAACTTATAAGAACACTGTGAAACTCTTTAATTTAGTAGAATTGTAGGAGAAAATATGGGATTAACAGCTGGAATTGTTGGCTTACCAAATGTAGGAAAATCAACGCTATTTAATGCAATAACCAAAGCAAAAGTCTTGGCAGCCAACTACCCCTTCGCAACCATTGAACCCAATGTCGGAGTGGTAGAAGTTTCTGATGAGAGATTAAACGTTTTGACGAATATGTATAATCCAAAAAAAACGATTCCGACCACTTTTGAGTTTCGTGATATCGCCGGTTTAGTTAGAGGAGCATCAAAAGGTGAAGGGTTAGGAAATCAATTTTTGTCACATATTAGAAGCACCGATGCAATCGTTCAGGTTATTAGATGTTTCGATGATCAAAATGTTGTACATGTTGATGGAAGTGTAGATCCTTTACGTGATATTGAAACAATTATGATTGAGTTGATATTTGCGGATATGGAAGTTATCGAAAAAAGATTACCGAAAATTCAAAAACGGGCAAAAGTTAAATCGGACACGGAAGCGGTTCAAGAATATCAATTATTAAGCAGGATTCTTGAACAGTTGAAAGAAGAAGTTCCAATTAGAGCGATTGATCTTAATTCTGAGGAACTAAAAATGATAAAAAACTTTTCTTTCCTTACAGCTAAACCGATTCTTTATGTTTGTAACGTTGATGAATCAGAAATAAATGATGCTTCAGGAAATCACTATGTAAAACAGGTAACTTTACAAGCGGAAAAAGACAATGCAATCGTTGTAGTAATCAGCGCGAAAATTGAACAAGAACTTTCAGAGTTAGACAACGATGAAAAACAGATGTTCATGGAAGAACTGGGAATTGAAAAATCTGGACTAGATCAATTAATTGCAGTTAGTTATGATGTCTTGGGTTTAAAAACATTCTTTACTGCTGGAGAAAAAGAGGTTAGGGCTTGGACTTTTAAAAACGGAATGAAAGCTCCTGAATGTGCAGGAATAATTCACTCTGATTTTGAGAAAGGTTTTATCAGAGCTGAAACAGTTCATTACGATGATTTAATAGCCTGTGGCTCGGAAGCGAAAGCAAAAGAATTAGGAAAATTCAGATTAGAAGGCAAGGATTACCTTGCTAAAGACGGAGATATTTTTCATTTTCGTTTTAACATATAGGTGAGTTATGAAAAAAAATATCGAAGAAGATATTAGGGATTTAGCAAAAGAAATTATTAGTGTACTTCAAGAAAAAAACTTGAAGATTAGTTTTGCGGAATCGATTACTGGTGGGCTATTAGCTTCAAGTTTAACCAATGAGGAAAATGCTTCAAAAGTTTTCGAATTAGGTGTTGTTGCTTATTCTAACGAAATGAAAATAGCA
>JBAYQC010000118.1:0-4261 GCA_041677365.1 Candidatus Izemoplasmatales bacterium
CTCATCTATTATATTACATAATTTTGTCAAAAAAAGAAAGTTTATTTCCTTTTATAGTTGCTTTTCTTCTAGCTTTTTTCCTTTATCCTTTGTTTATTGCTTTTTCTTTGGAAACTAACAAAGAAATTTAACAAATAAAATTCACTTAAAATATTGACTAATTCACATTTTGCTATTGAAAGCTCATTAATACTATGCTAAAATTCAATCGTACGTTAAGTACTCCCACTATCGAAACCCCCCCGCTCATTTTTTATTTAATGGAATGAGTAAAAAATTAATTGGCTTCGAAGAAGAGATTAATTTTAAGTTACGCTTCTTAAGAAAAAGCGCCAAACGTTAGCGAGGAGGAAATATGAGAAGAAACGTTTTTTTACTTGTGAGCATAGTTTTGGTATGGTCACTTTTTTTGTTAGGATGTCAAGGAAAAACAAGCACCGAAACAACTGAAAGCCTAACAACTCAACTTACAGAAAGTACTACGCAATCGACTGCAGTATCAACCACAGAAAGTACAACACAATCAACGGTTCCAACCACTCAAACAACCTTAGAACCAATCGATATTAGTGAGGTTATGCAAGGGTTAAACTTTGACGTGGACATTAAAGCCATAACTGAAGATTTCACTTTACCTAAGACCTATGAAGGGATAACTTTGTTGTGGAGTATACCAATGTCATCAGATTATATAAGTTTCGTAGAATCTGAAACCTATATCGAAGCCTTGGTTAACCCAGTCCCATTAGGTGAAACTGATAAAAAAGCCACCATAATGGTTCAAGCTCGATATGGCGAACAAGTTCAAGTTCTTTACTATGAATTTGTTTTCAAAGCGAGGAGTTTACCTATTTCAGAATTTTATAAACAAGCAGATGGCCAAACAGTTACTGTAGGTGGAATTGTTTATGCAAAAGCTAGAGTTGGATATGATGGTTACTACATATATGACACAACCGGAAATCTATTTGTATACGCTCCATCAAACGATGTAAATATCGGTGATGAGATTGTAATTAATGGGGAAAAATCAGTCTATTACAATAAGCATGAACTGATATATGATAGTGCCGATGATATTACCGTATACTCAACTAATAACCAAATGCCAGAATATTCACAGATGAGTATCAGAGATATTCTAAAACTAGAAGGCAATACTGAAGATTTGAGTCTAAATGTTACCTTCCAAGCAAAAGTAATCCGTAAAACTGAAGATTTCATGACTAACTTCTACTTCCAAGATTTGGTAACCGGAGAGGAAATTTTCGTTTACTATCGCTCCGCTCAAGATTTAGCTGGATTATATGATGGCAAATTTGTCGAAGTTAAAGCTACAATCTACGATTTCAATGCAGAGACCGAAAAATTTAGTATATTCCTTTCTAATAATGCCAATGACATTGTAGAGGTTACTCCTTCCCTTACCGATCAAGAAAAGGTTGAGGCTGTTACTCATTTTTTGAAACATACTTACGAAGACCAGTTTTTCTATGAAGATGTTAATTTGGTAGAAACTGACCCAAATTGGGATACATCTATCAGTTGGTCCAGTTCCAATCCACTTCTAATTTCAAACACTGGAGTGATTGGAGAAATCAGCGGGGAAACTACAGTTTCAATGACCGCAACAATCTCGATTAATCAACTTGAAATCAATGAAGACATAAACATTACTATTCAACCAATTGACGTACTATCGATTCAAGAGATTATCGAATGGCAAGTATCAAACCAAACTCAATCAAAAGAAGTTGCTTTTGAAGCTATCGTTATTGCCACTAGAGGAACATCGGGATATTTTGTTAATCAAAATGGTTATGGATATTATGTTCGTTATAATAACGATAATTTACAGCCGGGAGACAAGGTTTTAGTAGTTGGTGATACAAGTTTCTCTCGCCAACCTTATATTACTAGTACTAAATTAACAAGAATACTATCCACCGGAAATGCTTTACCTAAACCTACTGAGGTGTCAGTTAGCGAATTAGAAAGTATGACAACAAGTTCAACTTTTTATAATTCATATGTCACATTAAGTGGAACAATTATTGGAAATTCTACTCCTTATGGGACTTCATACTCTTTAAGACTCGATGACAATAATACAGTATCGATTCATGCCGCATCGAATTCATCTGGTTTTTCTTATCTTGTTGACCATGATATCGAAGTGACATGTTTCATCAATCGTATTAATAGCGATTATTCTTCATGGGAAATTTTTGTTGTAAATAGAGATGGTGACTTTTCTTTATTAGAATCAGATGCAGAAAAACTTACCTTGGGCGCAGACTATTTAGATAGAATTTTTGCTGACGAACAAGATATTACTACTGATATTAGACTTCCTGAACACCATCCAGCAATAATTGACATTACTTATAATTATACTTCAAGTGATCCTTTAGCATTGAGTAATGAAGGAAAGTATATGAATCCGTTAACCGATGTAAATCTTGTCTTTACGATAGAAGTTTCCGTAGGTGAACTAAGTACAACAAAACAATATAACTATGTTGTCAAACATACAGAAGCTGGTTTTACAAGTGATTTACTATTTACTTTCTTATTACACGGAATTACTAATAACAAGGTTTTTGCTATCTATAATGGAACAGATAGTGAAGTAGATCTAAGTAAATATCGTGTTTTAGCTGTTCAAAATACCGGAATTGGTTCAAACGAATACACTATAGATGCTAGCAATGTTGTTGGGGTATTGCAGTTGACTGGGACATTGTCTGTTGGAGAAACACTTATCGTTCATCATATAAGCACTGATATTGTCATTCTAAATCAAATACCAGAACTTACTCTAAAATACCCGAGTCCTAATCAAAATGGAGTTGCGCAGTTTAATGGTAAAGATGGTGATATCTTAGTCTTACAAAGAGATAGTGTTGTTATTGATCAAATTGGTTCAGTTGAAAAAGTTAACTCACAAGGTCAATCAACTTCTTGGGAACAAGTCTATTTTGGAAATAAAATGCTGATAAGAAGAGTATTAACTCCAACACCGGCATTAGATTGGTCAAATGTTGCTCAAGTTAATGAATACTGGGCAAGTTATCCTGCAGGAGAAGCACCTAATTATCCGTTGCCTTTAATTGCTTATGATTATCTAAACGGAGAATTGCCAGAAGAATAAAACCCATTATAATTAAGGCATCCAAAATTTTGGATGCCTTTTTATTAGTATTTAGCTATTTTAGTTCTGTATAAGCTTTAGCGATTTTCGCTCCAACTAAAGCATTGTTATAAACCAACGCTAAATTAGCTTCTAAACTTTGGCCTTTTGTCTTAGCGACTATTTCTGCTAATAAAAATGGTGTAACATCTTTACCGATAATATTTTCTTTCTTACTCTTTTCAATCGCTTCATCAATTATACTATTTATATAACTAGCTGAAAGCGAATCCTCTTTAGGGATTGGGTTAGCTATCAATATGCCACCCTTTAAACCTAATTCCTCTTTAGCGATCATTAGTTCAGCGATTTCTTCCACGCTATCAGCCCGTAAATTAAGAGGTATATCTGATTCAGCGGTATAAAATGCTGGTAAACAACCAGTTTTATAACCGATTACAGGAACCCCTTTGGTTTCTAAATATTCCATTGTTCTTGGTAAATCAAGAATCGCTTTTGCGCCAGCACAAATTACTGCTACATTAGTATTTGCAAGTTCTTCTAAGTCGCTTGATACATCTAAGCTTTCTTCATAGCCTCTATGCACTCCACCAATTCCACCAGTAACGAAAAACTTAATACCTGCCATACTGGCACAAATCATTGTTGAAGCTACGGTAGTTGCACCTAAACGCTTTTTCGCAATTACACTTGCTAAGTCTCTTCTTGAGACTTTTTTTACATCTTTTGCCTTAGCTAGTGTTTCTAAATCACTATCGGTCAACCCAATTTTAATTTTACCATCCATGATTGCTATTGTTGCAGGTATAGATCCATTTTTCCTGACTATCTCTTCAACTTTTTTTGCCATTTCAACATTTTTTGGATAAGGCATTCCGTGAGAAATAATTGTCGATTCTAAAGCAACTACACTTTCGTTGTTCATTAAAGCTTTTAAAACATCTTCTTTAATTTCAAGATACTTATTTAACATTTTCTTCATTTATCTCCTCGTATAATATGTGTATAAGATCATTATGATTTTATACCATTTTTATTTTAATTCTTTTTCTTTATGTTTATAAAAAGGTCCTAGTGCTATAATGAAGTTAGATATAGCAGAAGGAA
>JBAYQC010000119.1:0-4240 GCA_041677365.1 Candidatus Izemoplasmatales bacterium
ATATATTTATGCAGTTAATTCATTAAGGATTAATCTAAACTTTTCGGCAATTTCATTTCTACTTTTAATCTCTTTAAAATCATCTAGAGTATAAGCTTTACCAGTTCTAATTTCCTGAGCTTTTCGGTGATAGTAAAGCGGAATAATTGGGATATGTTTTTTCTTCTCGTTATAATAAGTTTTTGCTAGAAAGACAAAACCAGCATGAAAGCTTTCAATTTCATCTTTATAACCTTCTGAACTGTCTTCAGGAAAAATTAATATCGAGTTGTGAGCATCAAGATGCTCAATACTCTTTTTAATCGATCCCCGAAGCCTAGCATCAGGATAAGTCGGGATTAATCTTACACCTTTATAAATCGTTTTAGAAATAATTCCAAAAAGGGTTGCGAGCATAAAAGATCTAAATTTTCCATACCCAATCTTTTGGCGATAGAATACAAAGTATAAATACTTCCAACGAGTAATATAATGACCAGTCATTGGATAAGCTCCCCAAGGAACTAAGTATTTAGGAAAATAAATACTTAGAGTAAGCGGACCTGCAGCGCCGCTATGATTTGCAATATATATTGCTTGTTCTGGAAGATTCTTATCAGCTAATACTAATCTTGGGGTATTTCTAAAAGTCGTTATTAATTTTTGTAAAAATCTTAAAAACCAATTGTGTTTAGTAATCGTCTCAACTTTTTTCAATTTTTCATGTTCTCCTAAATTTATTGTTTTTTATATAATACCAATTTAGCAGGAAAATATCAATTATTAGGCATGATTTTTTTAGGTTTGTCAGCTAATTCTTTTATTATCAAAAGAATAACTGACACTACTATTCCTAATCCTACTAATAATATTCCTAATAATAAAATTCCTGGAGCGTCTTCTCTATTCGCAAAAAAATAAAGTGGAATTAGGTCAAGGAATAAAATTATTGTTACAAAGGTTGTGCAAGTGAGTAATTTTTTTAGTTTTTCTAACAAAGGCAAATAATCGATATTTTCTGGTTTTATCATCTTTAAAATCAGAAAAATTTGATATAAACCAAGGCTGTAAAACCAGGCAACTAGATATGAAGAAATCATTATAATAAAAACGGGAATATCCATTTCTAAGTCACCAACTATAAGCGAATGAAAAATAATCGGAAATAAAATTCCACAAAAATAAATCACTGGGCTAAAAGCAATAATGGTAATTATTTTCAAGAACCAGGTTGAATAAGTTATTAATTTTATATTTACTTGCATTTTTTTACCCACTTAATAAATTCTCTATTCTAATATTTCTACTATTTGATCGTATAATTTGGAAAATAACTTTTCATTAAGTTCTAGTGTGTTTAAAACTGTGAAACGCTTTGGTCTAGTTGACATTGCCTTCATCCAGGCATCAATGAACATATCCTTATCAATCTTTAAGGTCTTAGGTGATACATCTATATCTAAGTCTTTAAAGAATTTAACGATTTGGTTATAGTCGCGGTTTTGTAAGATCGCCGCACCAATAGTTCCTAAAGCTACTTTTAAACCATGAGCAATTTGTGAGTTGTAATATTGATCAAGTGCATGTGAGAAAAGATGTTCAGAACCACTTGAAGGTCTGGAACTACCAGCAATATTCATAGAAAGTCCACTTAAGACAACTGACTTAGAAAGAATAGCGATAAAATCTTCATTGCGTAAGTCTTTATGATCGACCATCAATAAACTGTTATATGACATATCTGATAAAAGACAAGCAAAATCATTAGGTACAGTGTCTTTAATCTTGTGTTCTAAACGCCAGTCATAAAGCGCTGTATAATTGGAAATGATATCACCGATACCAGCTGTAAGTAGGGTTTTTGGTGCGTTGATAATAAAACAGGTATCAACGATTATTCCATCTGGTGAAGAGCATAAGAAACTTCTTCTTTCCGTTTCTGATACTTTTAATACCGAAATCGGTGAAGCAACACCATCGTTGCTTAAAGTAGTTGGCAAGGCAATATAAGGTCTTTCACTTACATAGGAAGCATATTTAGCGGTATCTAAAATTGTTCCACCACCGAAACCGATAATTAAATCATATTCTTCTAAAGCAATTCGCTTAGCTGCATTAAAAGCTATTTCAAATGAACTGTCTTCAACGAAGAAAAGTGTCATGTTTTTTCTCATATTTAACAATGAATCGATATAATCTTTAAAGATATCGTAAAGCATCTTAGATGTGAAAAAAATTATTTTTATTTCCGTAGTATTGATAAATTCTTTATCTAAAATATTAAACACGTCTTTACTAGTGTCTTTACCGATTTTTAAAAATACAGGTAAATCATATGTTTGCATAAGCACACCTCTTAATCTCGATAATTTAATTTAGTATTATTATACTCTTTTAGGAGTGATATTTAAAGAATTATCTTTTTTCAATTCCTTGTGAAGAAAAGAGAAGAAATTTTTCTTCTCTTTTGTTAATGATTTAAAAATTATTCTTAAGGAGCAAGTTCCCACTTGGCATAAATAGTTATATCATAGCCAGGAAACTTAGTTAAGGTAAACTCTGTGGTTAAATCAATATCAGTATACCAACCAATAAAAATGTAACCTGTTCTTGGTGGTAATGTGTTTGCGGCTGCAGGACTTATTGAGGATGAAGCTAAACGTAAAGGCTTTGAAGTAGTTACTGCTGTCGCTGAATCGATCAACCGTCATCCTGGATTAATGCCCGGTGGACAAAACTTAAGAGTTAAACTATTGTTTGAAAAGGGAACAAGAGGAATAGTTGGCGGAGAAATATATGGTGCTTATTCTGGAGGAGAATTAATTAATGCGATTTCTGCATTTATATCTAAGGAAATGACTGCAGATGAAATTTTCCTTTTCCAAGCCGGTACTCATCCAGCCTTAACCGTTTCCCCAATTGCTTATCAGTTAGTAAATGCGGCGGAAAATGCCCTTGTTAAATTGACTAACGAATATTCAATTGATAATTAAAATTACTTAAATAATCAAAAAAAGGTAGAGAAAATTCTCTACCTTTTAAATGGCTTAAATCACAAGATTACAAATTTATACAAAAATATAACTAAAAGCATTGAATAAATATCCAGTGATAATTATTCCTGCAGTTACAATACCTATGAACATAATTAATAGTTTAGTCTTAACGACCTTTTTTAACAAAATAATTGACGGAAGGCTAAGTACAGTAACAGCCATCATAAAAGCTAAGACCGTACCGATACCAACACCTTTTAATACAAGTGCTTCAGCTATTGGTAATGTACCAAAAATATCCGCATACATAGGAATTCCTAAAACCGTCGCAATTAAGACAGAGAAAGGATTATTGTCACCGAGGATTTTATTGATTAAGTCCTCGGGGATATATCCGTGAATCACTGAACCAATCCCTACACCAATCAAGATATAAATCCAAACTCGCTTAATTATATCTTGTACCTGTTGAATGGAATAAATATGTCGTTCTTTAAAAGAAAGCTTTTCTTCAAGTGTTTCTTCATTAGAATTATTACTTCTAGCTTCAAGAATAAAATCAGCGACTTGATTTTCCATCTTGAACTTATCGATTAAAGTTCCACCGATTACCGCAATCACTAACCCAACAATAACGTAGGCAAGGGCAATTGTCCAATTAAAGATTGAAGCTAATAGTATTACCGATGCAAGGTCAACTAAGGGAGAAGAAATTAAAAAAGAAAAAGTTACACCAACCGGTAACCCCGCTTTGGTAAATCCGATAAAAATCGGGATTGAAGAGCAGGAACAAAAAGGTGTTACCGTGCCTAATAAAGCGCCGATGATGTTTCCTGGTAAACCTTTAAATTTAGACAATATCCTTTTAGTTTTCTCCGGAGTAAAATGAGATTGAATATAAGAAGAAAGATAAATTAAAACTGATAGGAGAATAAAGATTTTTACCACATCATATAAGAAAAATGATAGGGTTTTAAACAAATAAGATGTTTCTTCTAGCTTAAAAACTCTAACTAATAGCTTATCTACAAGTGCTTGTAGCCAAGTCATTTTCAGTAATATGTCATTGAGATTAACAAAGAATTCCTTTATGATTTGCATGAATCATTCTCCATATTCTTTAAGTCTTCTAAGTAGTTGATAATCTCATCAATAGCTTCACGATTAACAAAGTATTCAATTTTATTACCATCTCTTTTGGTAGTTGTGAGTTTAGCATTAGCTAAAAGGTTCAAATGATAAGAAAGTGTTGGTTGAGTTATTGG
>JBAYQC010000120.1:0-4237 GCA_041677365.1 Candidatus Izemoplasmatales bacterium
ATTTTGCCTTTAGCCTTTGTGACAGCATCAGAACATATCGGTGATCACGCTGTATTATCAAAGATTGTCGGAAAAGATTTCCTAACTGATCCAGGTTTAGATAAAACCTTGATGGGTGACGGTTTAGCAACTGCTTTCGCAGCGCTAATTGGGGGACCTGCTAATACAACATATGGAGAAAATACTTCAGTTGTTGGGATGACAAAAGTAGCTAGTGTTTATGTTACCGGCGGTGCAGCGGTAATTGCGATAGTACTTTCATTCTTTAACTTATTTACGACTTTAGTAGCTTCCATTCCCGCCCCGGTAATGGGAGGGATGTCAATAATTCTCTATGGTTTTATAGCTGCTAATGGGTTAAAAGTTTTGATTGATAATCAGGTTAACCTCAGTGCGATGAGAAACATCATCATTGTCGCGAGCATGTTAGTAATTGGTTTAGGAAATGCAATAATAAAATTTAGTGAGTTTCAAATTTATGGTATGAGTTTAGCAGCATTAGTTGGGATAATTTTGAATCTAACTTTACCAAAAGAATAAATTTTTTTTGCAAAAATAAAAAAAATCAGCTTATTAGTAGGTATAATATAACTATCTAGTAAGCTGATATTCTGCATTTAAACGGCTGTTCAGGAGGTTTATATATGTGTGGACGTTATTCCTTAGCTGTAGGTAAACATGATTTAGAAAAGTATCTTTTAAAGAATTATGGTATTGAATTGATAAATTTTGAAATAAACTTACCGAGATATAATGTTTCTCCTACAGACAAAGTCCTTTCCGTAATATCTGATGGTAAGTATTATCGAGTTGGACTTTTAAGATGGGGTTATATACCTGATAATGCAAATGATGAAAGTAAATTCTTTATCAATACCAGAAGTGAAACTATCGATAAACTACCCAGTTTCAAAAAATCATTTTTTGAGCGAAGATGTATAATCTTAGCTGATGGATTTTTTGAATGGGACCACATTGGTACAACCAAACATCCATTTATGTTTACGCTTAAAGATAAACAAATCTTTGGGTTTGCTGGTATTTGGACGAAATTTATTAATAAAAACCAAGAGAAAATTTATTCTACAAGTATCATTACTACAAAGGCAAATAAACAAGTCGGAAAGATTCATGAACGTATGCCAGTTATATTATCAGAAGAACAAACAAAAGTTTGGTTGAATCCGAGTCTTAGAGATTCAGAAGCTTTAAAAAGCATTCTCAATGATAATAATCTTGATGATTTTGAAATGATAGAAGTATCAACTCTTGTGAATAGCCCTCAAAATGATAATGAAGATGTGATTAAGCCAATAAAAAAACCAGTTTAAAAACTGGTTAAGTGGGCAATTATAGGGTGATTGTAAAACATTGTAGATTATCTTTATCAAGGTTAACGTTGTGAGAAAAATTCATTTTTTTAAGATAATTAATGTGTTTAGGGTTATTGGTATAAGTTATCAGTTTTTTATATCCCTTGTCCAAGAATAATGATTTTTCCTGCGTATATAGGTATTTTCCTAAAGAAAAATCACGATATGGTGGTGAGACATAATCCAAATTGATTTTCAAAGTTTCATCATCAATTTTCGTTCCAACAAATACACCAGCAGGAACGATATCGCGTAAAATGTAAAAGCTCAAATCAGAACTATCAACATCAATTTCATCCATATTAAAGTTTTCGGTTAGGTCTTGTTTATGTAAAAAGAGAAAATGTTCGAGGAACTTAGATTGTTTATCAATCTTAAGAATTTTGAAAAAAGTTTTTTTATTAGCCATTTTAATTAAAAAATAGATGTTTATACCTACTGTACCGATATTTAATATTGCGACTGGATAAGCTTTGATTACAATACCGTAAACTACAAACGTTAAAGAACCAAAGAGATTTATCCACCTAAGTTTCTTTACTGAAGACATCAATAAAGAAATTAAAATGATGAATGATGCTAAATAACCAATATATTCCATATCCACCCTCCTTTTTTGCCTTGACTATTATAACACAAGTAAATATTTTGTCCAGAAAAATGTTTGTGAAAAACGAAAGTTTTTTTCAGAAGAAAAAATCCTTAATCTAGTTAATATAAAATAAATGAAATATTTTTTGAAATATTCGCTAAAAAGGCGTATAATTATTATAGAAAGAGTGATAAATATGACAGAAGTAGTTGATAATGTCAAAGTTGGAAGTTTCATCAAGAGTCTTTTAAAAGAAAACAAGATGACGCAAGAAGACTTGGCCAATGAACTTAATATTTCTCGATCCGCGGTTTCCCAGAATTTAAATGGAAAATCGGCTTTTGACATGGAAAACATGGTTAAAATCGCGAAGTTGTTTTCGTTGAGTCTTGATTCACTTTTAAACTGTCGAAAAGAAGATCCCAATAATGAAACTTTTGACTCACAATATCTAAAGTTTTTGAGTCGCGGTTTAGATGAATTAAAAAAATATTCGATTAAAGATTTAGTAGTTCAGGAACCCGATGCTTTTGGGAAATTGTTTATCGATTATATTATTGAAAATCAAGAGCTAGAAATCTTTAATTACTTGAATGATAATAGTGCTGTTTTCGTTCGAGAATACTATCATCGAGCGAAAGAAATTTACCTTTCAATAATATATTTTATGTTAGAGAATAATCTTGAAGGTGTTATCGAATACATTAAAAAATATGCAACACTGAACGGAAGTTTTCTCATTCATGACGAAGAAGCCAGCGAAAAAATATGGAAAATTTTAGATCAAGAAAAGTTTAAAAATCTTATTTATGATCTGATGGATTTGACCATCAAACATAATCAAAACTTTTTAGTTTTTAAACGCCAAAGAACTGTTAAAGCAATGACAAGAGATCTCTGGATTAAAGCAATAGCTAATCATAAATTGAAATTAATCTTGGATTTGTATATTGAGAAAATCGCAAAACCAAGTGATTTATTAAAATTAACTAAAACATTCTTAAATGCAGATTATGAAAAGGGTATTGATAAATATTTAAAGACAATTTTTGATTTAAAATATGACCCAGTTTATAAACGTGCTTTTCATTTTCAAACCACAGTTTTATTAGTTTTACAGAATGATAACTATAAACTGTTTAAGCGTTTTATTGAATTAGAGATTTATGAAGATATGACCTCAATTATTCAAAAAACAATAAGTGACAATCTTAATAAATATTACGAGTTTTTGTTGACAAAGGCTAATATTAATAAAGAGAATATCAATTTCACTAAGGTAGCGGAAACAGCTATAAAGACCAATAAGCTCGACTTGATACTTAAGTTTAAAAACAAACTCACTCAAGATGAGTTAAACTATCTTATCAGTACGATAGATGAACCTGATAATAAAGCCTTAAGTTTCTTAATAGGACTTGGAGCCAAGTTTACGGAGAAGTACTATCGGAAAAACACTTTTGAGAATGTCAATACTTTAATTAATTGTTTAAAGCAGAAAGAAGGTGTTGAAGATGATCGAAATGATTGAAAAGTACTTACCGATAATTGTCGTTGCGGGAATTTTATTAATCATTATCTTCCATTTAATTAACCTTCGTTACAATTTCTTTTTAGCGAAATTCTTTTCTAACAAAAAATATCGAATTACCAGCAATTTCATTTATGATGCTTCGATAAAAAAAGAGGGTTTTAAACTAACAATTTTTAACAACAATGTTAATGATTCAAGGGTAATTGCTTTCGGTTTTATATACAAAAATCATGCAATTGACTATTTAAAAACCTATCGAAAAGATAACGATTTAAATCTTGAAAAGAACACAATCATTACTTCAAGAGATTGTATCAGCGTTGAAATAGTCGCTGATGAACTTAAGATGATTATTACCGATATCAATCGCGGTAAAATGAAACTAGGCAAACTTCGTGCTTTTGTGTCCGACTCGATGGGAATAACCCACAAGACTAAAGTCAAACAAGTGAAAAAACAATTAAAGCAAATGCTAAGAACAGATTCTATTGAAGAAAAACTCCAAGCTAATAAACATGCTGAGCAAGCACAAATTGAAGCTGAAGAGAAAAAAACACGAGAAAAGTTAGCGAAAAAACAACTCAGAGAAGACTTCTTTGCTAAAATGCGAATAAAGCTTAAAACACTATTTAGAAAATAAAAAAGCAGAAAATTGAACTGAACCCTTAAGAGTAGACACAAAATAAAAAAGTGTCTACTTTTTAATTTCTTAAGCGAATTGTATTATAAAAAATCATC
>JBAYQC010000121.1:0-4141 GCA_041677365.1 Candidatus Izemoplasmatales bacterium
AAAGATACGCGAAATGAATGAAAAGATGAGTATCAGTAAAGGCTTCTTAAGTTCAATTAAAGAAAATGATTTAGATCAATTAGTTGAACACGCTTATAAAGAAGCTAATCCACTTTATCCAGTACCTAAGATATTTAAAAAATCTGACTTTAAGAAGATATATAAAACTCTGATGCAAAATTAGATAAAAATAATTAGACTACCAAAATTTATAATTTGGTAGTCATTTTTTTTGACTTTTATAAAGAATTAATATATAATTAAGATACCCCCAATAGGGGGGGGTGGAGGAATTGTTATGAATGAAGAAATGAAAAAAGCAAATTTATTATTAAAAACTGCCAAGGGACAAATTTCTGCAGTAATTGATATGATTGAGGAAGGAAGATATTGCATTGATATATCGAATCAAATAATGGCTGTTCAATCATTATTAAAAAAATCTAATTTCCTTGTCTTGGAGAAACATATGAACACTTGCGTAAAAGAAGCTTTCGCTAATAACAACGCTGAAGAAAAGATTAAGGAGATTACTAATGTCTTGTCGAGACTTACTAAGAACTGAGGGGTTATATGAAAAAAAGTAATTTTCAAGTAAAGGGAATGACTTGTGCAACTTGTGCTAACACCGTAGAAAAGGAAGTGCAAAAACTAAAGGGGATCAAAAAAGCAAATGTCAATCTTACTACAGAGAAACTGTATCTCGAGTATGATGAGGAGATGATAAATGTCGAAAAAATCGCTAAAACTATAAGCGATGCAGGCTATAGTTTGGTTTCCCAAAACCAAGAAGCGATTTTTTCAATAGAAGGAATGACTTGTGCATCTTGTTCTCGTTCTATAGAAGTTGTAACCAAGGATTTAGATGGAGTAACAAGTTCAGAGGTCAATTTAAATACCGAGAAACTAAGAATTAGTTTTGATAAAAGTATTATTGATGAAGAAAAAATTATCTCAGTTATAAATGGTATAGGTTATAAGGCTAAGTTAGATGAGCAAAGCTTTAGTTATTTAGAAAAAGGTGAAGAAATTAAATCTTTAAAAACTAGAGTCATAATATCTGCTTTTTTTACCATTCCGCTGTTGTACATAGCAATGGGACCGATGATAGGAATCCCTTTGGTGAGTTTTCTTCAACCAATGGAGAATCCATTGGCCAATGCATTGCTTCAGTTAGTACTTACAATACCTGTTTTAGTAATGGGTCATAAGTTTTATTTTGTTGGATATAAAGCGTTGATTAAAAAGCACCCTAATATGGATTCTTTAATCGCTTTAGGAACATCAGCCGCTATTATCTACGGAGTATTTTCAATTCTCATGATAATAATGGGAGATAAAACTTATGTTCATCAACTGTATTTTGAATCTGCAGCTGTGATAATAACTTTGGTTACATTAGGCAAATACTTTGAAACGCTCTCAAAAGGAAAGACATCTGAGGCGATAAAAAAGTTATTAGATTTGTCTCCTAAAAAAGCTAGGGTTATAAGGGACGGTATAACAGAAGAAATTTCGCTTGAAGAAGTTATGGTTGATGATATAGTTATTGTCAAACCCGGTGAAAAAGTTCCTGTTGATGGCATTGTCGTTAAGGGTTTCAGTTCAGTAGATCAATCAATGCTAACAGGCGAAAGTATGCCAGTTGAAAAAAATGTCAATGATGAAGTAGTTGGCGCTAGCATAAACAAAAATGGTAGTATTCAAATAAGGGCTACTAAGGTAGGTAAAGATAGTGCTTTAGGACAAATTATAAAGTTAGTTGAAGAAGCCCAAGGATCAAAAGCTCCTATTGCTAAGTTAGCTGATATTATATCGGGGTATTTTGTTCCTATAGTTATGGTTTTGGCGCTTATATCCAGTTTAGTCTGGTTTATATTTAAAGGTGATTTCATCTTTTCTCTAACCATTTTTATTTCTGTTTTAGTAATTGCTTGTCCTTGTGCATTAGGACTAGCCACACCTACGGCAATAATGGTAGGTAGTGGAAAGGCAACTGAATATGGGATTATATTTAAAACCGGAACGGCTTTAGAAATAACTCATAAATCAAAAATAATTGTTTTTGATAAAACCGGGACAATAACTGAAGGAAAACCAAAAGTTACCGATATATTACCAATAAATATCAAAGAAAATGATTTGTTAAAAATCGCCGCATCCGCTGAGGTTAACTCAGAACATTTATTAGCTCAAGCAATTGTTAATGAGGCAAAGAATAGAAATCTCGAACTTCTAGACTCAAGTAATTTTCTAGCAACACCAGGTGGCGGAATAAAAGCTATTATTTCTGGAAAAGAAGTTTTAATCGGAAATGAAAAGATGATAAGTGAATTTTCAATCGACTTATCTGAATATCAAGCTAGCATAAAGACTTTATCTGAACAAGCCAAAACACCAGTGTTTATAGTTATGGATAAAAAACTAATTGGAATTATCGCTATCGCTGATACGATTAAAAAAAGCGCAAAAAGTCTTATGAAAAGATTGAACAAATTAAATTATGAAGTTTATATGATTACAGGTGACAATATCAAAACAGCCGAAGTAATCGCTAAAACAGTGGGGATTAATCACGTCCTAGCCGAAGTGTTGCCAGAAGAAAAAAGTAATAAAATAAAAGAGTTACAAGAAAAAACAGGCGCTAGAGTAATCATGGTTGGAGATGGTATTAATGACGCTCCAGCACTTGCTCAAGCGGATGTAGGAGTTGCTATTGGTAGTGGAACTGATGTAGCGATAGAAACTGCAGATGTGATTTTATTAAACAACGATTTAAACAAAATCGCTACAATGATAAACTTAAGTCACAAAACTATTAAGAATATTAAAGAAAATCTTTTTTGGGCATTTGGTTATAATGTTATATTAATTCCAATGGCAATGGGTTTACTATATATATTTAATGGTCCATTATTAAATCCAATGTTTGCTGGAGCAGCTATGAGTATTAGTTCTGTATCGGTAGTGTTGAATGCATTAAGATTAAAAAGGTTTAAAGATAAATAGGAGGAATATTATGATAATAAGTATGGAAATATCAGGGATGAAGTGTAATGGGTGTAAAGATCAAGTTACAGAAATATTACAAAGAATAAAAAATGTAAAGTCAGTAGACGTGAACTTAAATAGTAA
Source organism: Candidatus Izemoplasmatales bacterium (assembly GCA_041677365.1). Classification (GTDB taxonomy): domain Bacteria; phylum Bacillota_I; class Bacilli_A; order Izemoplasmatales; family Hujiaoplasmataceae; genus UBA2289. The sequence goes on from JBAYQC010000121.1 coordinate 3,136, forward strand.
AATCGCTGTTATAGAAACAGATAAACCGATCAAAGAAATAAAAATTAAGAAGTTGTTTGCTAAAACCCCTTACACTGTAGAAACTATAAAAATCACTCAAGAATAAACATAAAAAAATGCGACTCTAATTAAAATTGAAGTCGCATTTTTTATTTATTTATTTTATGGTTGCATAGCTCCAAATAGAACTAACCAAGCAAGTGCAGTTTTTGCTACAAGGCTTAAGATAATATATACTCTTTCACCATATAGATAATTTTTCCATTTGCCAATTCCTAAATATTGAAGAATCATATTAACGGGGAAAGTGTTGAATGCTACAAAGTAAGTTCCGACAATTGCCCAAACGAACCAAGGAACCATACTGTAATTTCCATTTCCAATCATGTACATAGCGATAATTACCCAAGGGATAATTCCGGCTATAGCGCCAAAAACAAAAGCTTCCCATTTTATGTTTTTCTTATCTTTTCCGATATTAACTTGTTCCATCAATAATCCAAACAAGTTCATAGTAGCGTTAATAAAGAAGATAAGTATCAACGAACCGATGTCATAAACTCCAAATAAAGTTGATATTAAAACAATCATAACTGATGAACTCAGTGCATATTCATACCAACGGAAACGATTGATTCCTTTTTCTAAATCAGCATTATAAATAGCGTTAGTTTTCTTTGGTATTGAGATTATTGCGTGTGCTATAGCAGATAAGAATAGGAACAGCGCTACCAAAACTCCAAACGGAAGTGTGAAAATTGGCTCAGTGACAGAAACTAAACTACCTTCAGTTTCTCCTACCGGGATAACATAATCGAGAAATGTTTGCGTAATCTGAGGTTGAAACTCAGAAATCTTTTGGATAACAGTTGAAGCCAAAATCAACATCAGGATACCTTGAACCAAGTGTAAAGCTCCCATTATCATGTTGAAGCGTCTTAAACTTTCAAAACTAGTTTTTTCCATAATTTTCTCCTAATTTTATATTTTAAATATATCAAATTTG
>JBAYQC010000122.1:0-4079 GCA_041677365.1 Candidatus Izemoplasmatales bacterium
AAATACTCCATAAGCTTCATATCCGTAATTTATGGTACTTCTTACAACCGCCCTTACACAAGCGTTCATTCCTGGAGCATCTCCTCCAGAAGTTAATACTGCTATTTTCATAATTCTACTCCTTTATTTTTCTGATTTCTTTAATGATGAATGAATTTCTTTCATCTTCTAATTTACCTCTAATGAAATAAACCTCATTGATTATAATTTTACTTCGTTCATATAAATCCGGAAATAAAACACTATCAATTGAATTAAACTCATCTTCCAGTAATAAGAACGCCATCTCACGATTGTTTTTTGTTGTGTGTTTTTTCACTTTCGAAACCACTGCCACAAAACTAACTAATCGATTTTTAATTTCAAGTACTTCAGACAATAAATTTAAATTATTGTTCTTTATGAAGTCTCTGTACTTATATATCGGATGATATTCAAAATTAATTCCTAATAATTCTTTTTCTCTTTTTTGCAAAAACTCATAATCAAATTCAGGATACTCAACATATTTAAACTCATTTTTATTATCAAAACTTAAATAACTTTGAATATTTGAAATATTATTAATAAGTGTTTTTTTATTGATATTAAAATCGGCAAATGCGTTAGCAAAGATTAAGGCTTCGATGATGTTAACACCCAAGTCTTTTCCTCTTTTAATAAAATCAACAAAATCTTTAATAGGTGCTTCATCTTGAATAAAGCTTATAGTTTTAGCCGTTGCTTCACCAATTCCTTTAATAGCCTTATAAGGAAAACGTAAATCATTTCCCTCAAAGCGATAAATATCAGCGGACTTATTTATCCTCGGAGGTAAAATTTTGACATTAAGTTTTTGACACTCCATAATATACTTCTTTGTACCACTAACTGACCCAATTTGTGAGTTTAATAAAACCGCTAAAAAGTAGTTAGGATAGTTTGCTTTTAAATAAGCCATCCAATAAGCTACATAACTATAAGCCACTGCGTGACTTTTATTAAATCCGTAATTAGCGAATTTAACAATATAATCATAAATCTCGTTTCCAACACTTTCTCTGTATCCATTTTTGACAACGCCTTGAACGAATTTTGTTCTTTCTCTTTCCAAAGCCCCTTTGATTTTTTTACTAACAGCTCGTCTTAAAACATCAGCTTCTCCCAAGCTGTATCCAGCAAACTTATTTGCTATTTTCATAATTTGTTCCTGGTACACAATTATCCCATTAGTTGATTTTAAAATCGGGATTAAGTCGGGATCAATATAATTTATTCTTTCCTCTTTATTTCTTCGTTTAATAAAAGTAGGAATATTCTCCATTGGTCCTGGTCTATGCAAAGAAATACAAGTAGCTATATCTGTGAAATTAGAAATCTGCATATCTTTCATCAACTTCATCATACCTTCAGATTCTAACTGAAAAATACCAACGCTTTTGACATCTTGCAAAAGTTTGAAAGTAGATTTGTCATCAACTGGGATACGATAAATATCGATATGTTTATTTTCGTGTTTTTTGATTAAATTGATTGTATCTGCGATTATAGTTAGATTTCTAATTCCTAAAAAATCAATTTTTAGAAGCCCCATGCTTTCTAAGTCGCTTGCTTCATACTGAGTCTGCAACATTCCCAACAAACCTTCTTGGGTTGGAGAGTACTGATGAATATTGTCCTCAGTGATAATAATACCAGCTGCGTGTGTAGAAGTATGACGGCATAAACCGTTTAGTTTACGCGATATTTCTAAAAGTTTCTTAATCACAGGATTATTAATATAATACTGATATTTCTTAGGGTTACGGTTTTGATACTCTTCAATTGAATTATCAGTTTCAGAAATCTTGCTAGTAATATCATCGACAATGACACCGTCAATTTGCATTATTCTAGCTACGTCTCTAATAGCCGATTTTCCTTGGTATGTTCCAAACGTTACTATTGAAGCTACCCTATCTCTACCATATTTTTCAACAACATATCGAATAACCTCATCTCTTTTATTGTCAGGAAAGTCCATATCAATATCCGGCATAGTAACTCTTTCAGGGTTTAAGAACCTTTCAAAATACAACTCAAACTCGATTGGATCAACATCGACAATACCTAAACAATAAGCAACTAAACTTCCTGCCGCTGAGCCTCTACCTGGTCCGACTAAAATTCCACTCTTTTTTGCATATAGTACAAAGTCCCAAACTATCAAGAAATAATCTTCGTACTGCATTTTGCCAATGATTTCAAGTTCGTGGTTAAGTCTAGCTTTATATTCAGAATATTTTTCTGGATATAAGTTTTTTTGTTTTAATCTTCTGGTTAAACCTTTTTCAGTTAGTTCCGCTAATTTATTTTTAGCACTAATCGTTTTTAACGGATACTTTGGTAAGTGTAGATGGGAAAACTCTATCGAAACATTACATAGGTTTATCAGCTCCAAAGAATTTTTTATCGCTGATGGATAGTTCTTATAACTTTCATCTATTTGGTCAAGGGACTTTAAAGAATTTAAAGCATCTTCATCAGCGAAGAACCCTAAATCATTAAAATCCTTTTGCAAAATCTTTCTCAGTATAATTGAGGCTTCTTTATCTTCTGAGTCTAAGTATAAAGTTTTATCAATAATAACTGCTTTTCCTAAACCTTCTACTTTTGGCGCTATTTTAACCTCAGTATAGTATTCAGTCAAGTCGAGTCCTATATACATATTTTCAAATGTATCAGAAATTTCATTAACAATTTGCTTTGCTAAATCATCTTGTTCACTGCTTAGAGCATTAGCTATATCATTTTTATCAGAAATGATTACAGCTATTAACCCTTCATTCAAATCTTTCAAATAATCACTATCGATTGGCTGATTATTAATGTTAATCATCGAACTAATTTTGATTAGATTTTTATATCCCTGATTATTCTTTATATATAATATAATTGGCTGATTTTGAAAGGTATTTCCTTTTATACTTATCTCCAGACCAAGAATTGGTTTTATGTGGTGCTTTAAACAAGCCTTGTAAAACTTAATTATTCCGTACATATGATTAATGTCAGCTAAACCAAGAGTTCTATAACCTAAAGAAGCTGCCTTTTCGACAGCTTTATCAATATCAATTAAACTTCCATTAAAAGAGTAAGAACTCTGTAAATAAAGATTGAAATCAATCATAAGATCACCAGGAATATTATAACATAATATACCTTAAAAGAATCATCTTTTCCTTAAAAATAGGAAGAGTCCTAACGCTCCTAAACCAAGAAAAACATATTTAAGAAAAACTATGTTTACTTCATTTGACTTTGATTCTTGCTGAAGAATTTGAAAATTATATGTCTTCCAAACATTCTCTTCAAACAATAATTCTAACTTATAGTCACCAGGTTTTTCTAAATGATAATTACCAGAAATTTCTTCACCATTAATCCTTGCCTTACCAAAGATATTGAGATTCAATTCTTCATATACAGTAGAATCATTTAAGCCTTCTATTTTAGGCCATATCTCGATATTGAGTATCTCTTTATAATCACCTATACCAAATACCTTTAATTCATAGCGCCCTGGATAATCAATTAATTTTGAATTATAACTTTCATTGTCAATTTCCATATGTAAAGCGTCACTGAAAATCCTAATCGGATAATCACAAATAAAACTATTGTTTAAATCTATATAGTTTTCGCCATCAAAGATAGTAATATCAGGTTTTATTGTAAACTCTATGTCTTTTTCATAACCATCTAATCCCTTTATTTCCAAGATGTTATTCCCGACTGTGTTAATTGGAGTACCGGGTGAATATATCTCATTATTTACATATAGTTCCCCAAAAGAATATATTGTTACTGGGCCTAGATATATTCCATCCTCTTTTTCTCCAACAAACTTATAGTCAGCATCAATTACAAAAGAAAATTCGTACTCACCATATTTATCTCTAATAACAATATCGTAGTTGCCCGGATAGTTAATTGAACTTAATTCACTTATTTCACCATTTATAATCATTGTGCCTCGATACTCTACATCAAACTCCCCCTTGTAAATATCCTTAATCCCCATATCGTCTAAAAAACTTAAATTACCATCTATATATAGA
>JBAYQC010000123.1:0-4002 GCA_041677365.1 Candidatus Izemoplasmatales bacterium
CTGAGAAGGTTAGATGAAAACGCAGAGATTATCATGCTTGAAAGAGGCGAGTTTATCTCTTTTGCTAATTGTGGTTTACCATATTATATCGGTGGAGTAATTAGTTCAAGAGATGCACTTCTAGTTCAAAGTGTTGAGGATATGACTAACAACTTTAAAATTGATGTGAGAGTATTTCAAGAAGCAACAAAAATAGATTCTGAAAGAAAAGTCTTGCGGATTAAAAATTTAAAGACTGAAGAAATTTATGAAGAAACCTATGATTACTTAGTGATTTCAACTGGTGCTTATCCAGTTAAACCACCAATCAAGGGAATTGATGAAGCAAGCAATCTATTTACTTTAAGAAATATTCCTGATATGGATAGAATCAAAGAGTTTATCGACGAGACTAAACCGAAAAGAGCTACAGTTATTGGTGGTGGTTTTATCGGATTAGAAATGGCTGAGAACTTGCATCATTTGGGGATGAAGATTGCGCTTGTAGAAATGGCTGATCAAGTCATGGCTCCAATTGATTATGAGATGGCACAAATTGTTCATCAACACTTAGAAGATAAAGATGTAAATTTAATTCTTTCCGATGGCGTTAAAGAGTTTAAAAACGAAGGAAAAGAAATTGTTTTATCTTCTGGTAAAACGCTAAATTCAGATATTACCATTTTTTCTATTGGAGTGAGACCAGAGAATGCTTTAGCTAAAGAGGCTGGACTCAAATTAGGAGAAAGGGGCGGTATTTCTGTAAATCAGAATCTAAAAACCAGCGATCCTTATATCTATGCTATTGGAGATGCGATTGAGGTTAGTGATTTTGTTACTAAGAAGGTTACGATGATTCCCTTAGCTGGACCAGCTAACAAGCAGGGAAGAATCGTCGCTGATAATATCTCTGGGATTAATACCACTTACACTGGTTCAATGGGAACGAGTGTCGCTAAAGTTTTTGATTTAACTGTCGGTTCTACAGGGAATAATGAAAAACTCTTGAAAGCAAACAATATCAAATATAATGTTATTCATATTCATCCTGGTAGTCATGCCGGATATTATCCCGGTTCTTCTACCATCTCAATGAAACTGCTATTTGATATTAAGACCCAACAAATTTTTGGAGCACAAGCAATAGGCATCGAAGGTGTAGATAAACGTATCGATGTTTTGGCTACTGCTATTAGAGCTAATTTAAAAGTAACTGATTTAAAAGATTTGGAATTATCTTACGCTCCTCCATTCTCATCAGCTAAAGATCCAGTTAATATGTTAGGGTTTATTTCAGAAAATATTATCAATGGTTTAGTGGATACTGTGCAATGGCATGAAATTAATGATTTAGTTGAAAATGGAGCTTTTATTATTGATGCTAGAGATGAAGTTGAAGTCTCACTATCAACAATACCAGGAACAGTAAATATTCCTTTCCCCCAAATTCGTTCTAGATTAAACGAAATCCCTAAGAATCAAAAGATCTTTGTCTTTTGTCAAAGCGGAATCAGAGCTTATAATGTCGTAAGAATCTTAAGACAAAATGGTTTTGAAGCATATAATTTAGATGGGGCATATAAAACTTATCAATTCATCTATGAACCGGAAAGCATCATCAAAGAACAAGAACTTGATGATTCAGGAAGAATGGTTATGGAAGATGATTCAACAGAAACAATTGAAATTAATTTAACGCCAACACTTAAGATTGATGCATCTGGTCTTCAATGTCCAGGACCGATTGTAAAAACCTTTAAAAGCATGGAGGGTTTAAATCACGGTGAAGTCTTAGAAATTAGTGCTACTGATCCTGGTTTTAAAAAAGATATTAAAACTTGGGCAGAAAAGACCAATAATACCTTACTTGATTTAAAAAGTGAAAACAATCGTTTTACAGCTACAATATTGAAGGGGCAAAAACGTAAAACAAAAGCTCATGAAGATAAACTTCAAACTCAAGATGATAGTACAATTGTTGTGTTCTCTGAGGATTTAGACAAGGCAATCGCCGCTTTCATTATTGCTCAAGGTGCAGCTTCAATGGGTAAAAGGGTTAGTTTATTCTTTACTTTTTGGGGATTAAACATCTTAAGAAAAGCTAAAAAACAACGGGTTAAGAAATCATTCATTGAAAAAATGTTTGGATTCATGATGCCAAGAGGCACTAAAAAATTACCAATATCAAAAATGAATATGCTTGGCATGGGACCGAAGATGATAAAGAATATCATGAAAAAGAAGAATGTTGATTCTTTAGATGAGATGATTAAAAATGCTCAAGACTTAGGTGTAAAAATCACTGCTTGTGCAATGTCTATGGATATCATGGGTATTAAAAAGGAAGAATTAATTGACGGTATCGAAATTGCAGGTGTCGCTACTTATTTAGGTGATACACAGTCTGCTAATCATAATTTGTTTATTTAAAAAAATAAGAGTTGAAATCTTAATAAATTTCAACTCTTTTTATTTTATTTTATTTATTTGGCAATTGGTGCGTTAGCCATCTTAATGAATTTTTCTGGATCTAATGAAGCTCCACCGATTAAGGCCCCATCAATATTCTCTTTAGCTAACAACTCTTTAATATTTTCCGGTTTAACTGAACCACCATATTGAATTCTTATTGCTTCAGATACAACCTTGCCATAAAGAGATTTAATTAATTCTCTAATATAACCACAAGCCTCATCAGCCATTTCTGCAGTAGCGGTTTTACCAGTTCCGATTGCCCAAATCGGTTCATAGGCAATCACGATATTTTTTAAATCAATCGCTTTAATGTCCTTGAAAGCTGCTTTGATTTGTTTTTCTAATACTTGGTTAGTTGTTTGATTTTCTCGCTCTTCTAACTTTTCACCAACACAAACAATCGGTTTAAGTTCATTTCTTAGAGCAGCTTTAATTTTTAGGTTTACCATTTCATCAGTTTCAGAGAAATACTGTCTTCTTTCACTATGACCGATTAAAACATAATCAACTTTATAACTTTTTAAAAGCGGTCCAGAAATTTCACCGGTAAATGCACCTTCATCTTCGAAATGCATATTTTGCGCTCCGATTCTTAAGTTTGCGCCTTGACGCTTAATCAAACAACGCATCAGCGGTGCTTGAGCAAATACTACTGTTTCTACATATTTGGAATTTGGCATGTTTTCTGAAACTTCTAAGATAAAATATAAAGCTTCATCTCTAGTTTTAAACATCTTCCAGTTTCCAGCTATTATTGGTTTTCTCATTATTAAAACATCCTTTTTTTCTTGATTAGCATTCACAATCATCACCGCAATCGCAAGCGGGTGCGTCATCTAATGATGTAACTCCAGGAAGTTCTTTTCCTTCAAGAAATTCAAGTGATGCTCCACCACCTGTGGAAATATGGGTGAATTTTTCGCGATAACCCATTTGGATAGCTGCTGCTGCACTGTCGCCACCACCGATAATTGTTTTTGCATCTTTTAAATTAGCTAAAATTTCACATACTGATTCAGTTCCTTTAGCAAAGGCTTTAAACTCAAATACGCCTACTGGACCATTCCAAACAACTGTTTTAGCGCCTTTTAAAGATTTCTTAAATAATTTAATTGTCTTTGGACCAATGTCAAGTCCCATCTCATCATCTAAAATATCTTTGTAAGTTGTGACGCGATGAGCGGCATCAGCGCTAAATTCTTTAGACACAACTAAATCAACCGGTAAGATTAATTTACCATTGGCTTTATCTAAGAGTGATTTAGCTAGATCTAATTTATCTTCTTCAACAATTGAAGTTCCGATATTATAACCCAATGCTTTCATAAAAGTATAAGCCATACCACCACCGATAAGGATTTTATCAGCTTTCTTTAACAAGTTTTCAATAACACCAATTTTATCACTGACTTTAGCACCACCTAAAATCGCTACGAAAGGTCGATCAGGATTTTCTACCGTTTCGCCGATAAAGTGTAATTCTTTTTCCATTAAATATCCCGCAGCCGCTTCTTTTAAACTAGCAATTCCTACGTTTGAAGCATGTGC
>JBAYQC010000124.1:0-3994 GCA_041677365.1 Candidatus Izemoplasmatales bacterium
GCTACTGATTTAGTACTGAACTATCCAGATAAAGCTTTAAAAACAATTGTCGTTTATCCTTCTGGAATCATTGGCCCATACGATTATAAATTGTCGAATTTTGGACAAGTTTTTGTTGATCACCTTATAGACAGACTGCCAGCTTATGTTGAAGGCGGATATAATTTTGTCGATGTAAGAGATGCTGTAGAAGGAATTATTAGCGCTAGTCTAAAAGGTAGAGATCGACAGGACTACATTTTATCTGGACACAATATATCAGTAAAAGAATTACTCGATAAAATTTCGTTTTTCGAAGGTAAAAAAATCATTAAAACTAAGATAGCTACATGGTTTATCAAAACCATGAGTTATTTTGCGGAAATGTATTATGCAATTATGAAAAGAACACCTTTATTTACTCATTATTCAATAGCTGTATTAAACTCTAATTATAATTTTGATTGTGAGAAGGCTCGTAGAGAACTGAATTTTAAAACCAGAGATATTGATAGTTCAATTATTGACACCATTGAATTCTTAAAAGTGAATTTTTTAGTGAAATCCAAAAACAAATACCGAATGAAGTTAACAAACTAAAAATCAGTTATAAAATGAATGAATTTTATCAAAGTTTTTTATAAGAATTACGGCTTAATAAATCTTTTATTAAGCCATTTTCTTTGTTATAATATTTGGTAGTTCTTAAAGAAAGGAACCGATTTATTTTGAAAAACAACTTTGAGTTAGCTGAGATATTTTCTAATAATATGGTTTTTCAGGCTGATAAACCATTAAAAATATTTGGTAAATGTAAAAAAAATATTGAAATTAAAATAGCTTTTTTAAATCAAAAAACTAAGATTAAAACAACTGAGAACACGTTTTTAGTTGAATTTCCTCCACTCCCAGAAGAAACCCCTGCTTTTTCCATTACCATTACCTCTAAAAAGCAAGTTGTTAATTTATATAATTGTTTAATAGGGGATGTGTATTTATTTTTTGGCGGAATTAATATGAGTATGACGTTAAAAGAGAGTTACCATGAACGAGAATTTGATGAACTTGTTGTTAGGGTTTTTGCTTGTGAAGATGAGAAAGCGAGTTGGCAGATAGCAGAAAAAAGTAATTTTACTACTTTTTCCGCTCTTTCATACCTATTTGCAAAAAGCATTCATGAAGTTATTCAAAAACCGATTGGAATTATAAGTTGTAATCACCGTGAATCACGTATATTTTCCTGGATGAGTCCAACTGATATATTAAGCAGTCCAGAAATGATTAGAATAACAGACAGTTTTAGTGAAGAGGAAAAACTGCCTTTATATAGTGGTATAAAATCTAAAATTATTCCTTTCGCACTTAAAGCTCTTGTTTTCTATCAAGGAGAAGATGATTACCCATATTGTCATGTGTTTGAAGATGCTTTAAAAGCAGTTATTAAAGCTTTACGTTTTGATTTACATGATTTAAAACTACCTTTCTTTGTGATTCAAATTGCTGGGTATAATCATCCTTTTGCTGATGATGAATCCGTGAGTTTAATTAGAATTGCTCAAGCAAATATTGCTAATGACAAATCACAAGTATATTTAGTCTCAGCTATGGATTTTGGTGAAATGGAATTAATAAATTATCAAAACAAACATTTAATTGCTAAACGTTTAGCAAATCTGACATTAGAAAAAATCTATAAAATCGGTAAAAATAATGAATCTCCAAGATATTTTTCACATCAGGTATTTCCAGATCACATCAATGTTTTTACTAAAGGTAATTTCTTAAATCTTGTTTCCAGTTCTAATCAATTTTTAGATTTTACTTACTCTGAGAATAGAGTTGACTTTCAACCACTCACAGGAGTAAGAGTAAACAATAACCAAATTATAATTCCGAGAAGCGATAAAACCACAGATATTCGTTATGCGATAAAAAAATATCCCGCAGCGGATATTAAAAGCGCTAACGGCTTACCGTTATTACCGTTTTGGATAAAAATAAGTTAAAAACCAAGTAACCTTGGTTTTTTTTCTTACAAACCGATGTTTTTAAGATATAATATTTATATGGTGATAAGATGAAGAATATTAGCGCGAGTGTCAAAGATGTTGTTGAATTGATTTATGGTTCTGGCAATATATCTAGTACCAAAAATCTCCTAACAAGAGCTCATGAAGGTTTAGAAATTCATGGTTTTTGGCAAAGTCAATATTCAAAAGAAGATGTAAAAGAAGTTGTATGTGAAACTACATATTTAAAAGATGATATCACGATAAAACTACAAGGACGAATAGATGGAGTTTTATTACGTGATAAAGAAACTATTATTGAAGAAATCAAATCTACACACATCAGCTTAGATACACTAGAAGAAGACACTACACCTAGTCATTTAGCTCAGGCAAAAATCTACGCTTATATTTACGCGAAAAATAATTCGTTAAAAAGTATAAAAGTGGTCCTAACTTATATTCTGGTTGGTGAACTTAAGGTTAAACAATTTTATAAGAGTTTTACTTTCAAACAATTAGAAAATTTCTTTAATAAGACATTAGACAAATATTTAAATTGGTTAAAAACCATTGACCAACACGAAGAAGCTCGACAAAAATCAATTTTAGGTTTAGATTTTCCTTTTGAAGAATATCGTTTAAACCAAAGAGAAATGATGGCTTATATTTATCGAAACATTCTCAACAAAGGAAGACTTTACCTAGAAGCTCCAACAGGTATAGGCAAGACAATTGCGGCATTATTTGCTGGACTTAAAGCAATAAACATGCCACGGCAAAAGCTCTTTTATACAACAGCAAAAAATGATGGTAAAAAAGTGGTTATCGATACAATAAACTTGTTAGAATCAAATGGTTTGATTGCTAAAAGCATCGAAATCACAGCTAAAGATTCAATGTGTTTTCTAGATAAACGTGATTGTGATCCAGAAAATTGTAAATATGCGAAAGGTTACTACTCAAGAATTTTTAAAACTATAGAAGATGTATATTCTCACGAGAGTCTTCTAACTAAAGAAAAAATTAAAGTTTATGCGAAAAAGCATACTGTCTGCCCATTTGAACTAAGTTTAGATTTATCTAATTACGCTGATATTATTATCTGTGATTACAACTATGTATTTGATCCTATGGCTCATCTAATTCGTTACTTTGAAGATGATTTTTACAATCCAATCCTTCTTTGTGATGAAGCACATAATTTGGTTGATCGATCTAGAAAAATGTATTCCGCAGTATTAAGCGATAAATTATTTAAAGATGCATTGGAAATAGCAAGATATCTAAAACCAGACCCTTCCTATGAAATCTATCAAATTTTAGAAGTCTTTTCCGCTGCTAAAATTTCACTTTTAGAAGTCGACTTTGTACAAAAGCAAGAAGTAAATCCAACGCTTTTATTGTTTTTAAGAAAACTAGCAGTTAAATTAGATAAAATCTTCTCCGATGATAAAGTAAAATTTGAACGTCAAGAATTACAAGATTTTTATTTTGAAGTTTCACGATTTTTAAAGATCAATGATTTTTATAACGAAGATTTCGTTTATCTACTAGAAAGTCAAGATGATGAAATTAAAATATCGATAAACTGTTTAAACGCCTCTCAGTTCTTAAACGATACAATTGATAATTACTGCGAAGCAGCTACTTTCTTTTCAGCGACTTTAACCCCTATTTTTTATTATAAAAGTTTAATAACTGCTAATTTAGGCGAGGACATAGCTTTAGTTTCTGATTTTAAGCAAGAAAACCTGATGTTAGTGGCAATAGACAACATTTCAACCAGATATAAAGATCGCGATTACTCTTTAGAAAAGATAATTCAAACTACAAAAGCTTTAGTAAGTGGAAAAAAAGGGAATTATATTTTGTTCTTCCCAAGTTACGCATATTTAAAAAAATTAGAGCCGTTATTATTAGAAGAAATTGAGAATGTGAATTTTGTTTCCCAAAAACGAAATATGTTTAGTTTTGAAAGAGAAGATATGATTAATCTCTTTTCA
>JBAYQC010000125.1:0-3979 GCA_041677365.1 Candidatus Izemoplasmatales bacterium
AGGCTATTCTTTCTAATCCTAATGCCTCAATAGCTCAGTTGGTTAGAGCACATGACTGTTAATCATGGGGTCCTAGGTTCAAGTCCTAGTTGGGGCGCCATAAAATATGGCCCGTTGGAGAAACGGTTAACTCACATGCCTTTCACGCATGCATTCACGGGTTCGAATCCCGTACGGGTCACCAGCATATAAATATAAAGTTAGCTTAATTGCTAACTTTTTTTGTTTATATGTAAGAGTCTAACAGTTAGAGGGTCGAAAATAATTAATATTTAACCTTTACTTAATGCTTAACCTTGACAAATCTATTACTATCGGCTAAAATGTAATTGAAATACAAATTAGCCGAAAAAAGAGGTGAAGTTATGTACATAACAAGACATATAGAAGATAAAATTATAAAATCCTTAGAAATGTTTAAGGTTGTTTTAATTACTGGTCCTAGACAAGTAGGCAAGACGACTACATTAAAACAACTATTTAAAGGAAAATATGATTATGTTACTCTAGATGATATTAATGAATTAGAAATTGCTAAAACCGATCCTAAATTATTTTTTATGAATCATACATTACCTTTAATCATAGATGAAGTTCAAATTGCTCCGTCATTGTTCACTGAAATTAAAAGACTTGTTGATGAAAGCGAAGAGTATGGAAGGATTATTTTGACCGGGTCACAAACATTTCATCTAATGGATAGTGTAACTGAGACATTAGCGGGAAGAATTGGGATTTTAGAATTTTCTGGTCTCTCATTAAGAGAAATATTAAAAGATAATTATAAGAATCCATTTATTCCTAACAATGAATATTTAGGAATTAATCGCTCTGGTGATAACCTGAATGATATATGGGAAATCATTCAGCGTGGAAGTATGCCTGAATTGTATAAAAAAGAAAATGTTGATTGGAAACTTTACTACGCTTCTTATGTAAGAACATATATAGAAAGAGATGTTAGAAGTTTATTAGAAGTGAGGAATTTAGATTTATTTTCAAAGTTCCTAATTAGTTTAGCTGCTAGAACTGGACAACTAGTGAACTATTCAAATATATCAAAAGATATAGGTGTTAATATTAAAACTATTCAAAGTTGGATTAAAGTTCTTGAGGCATCGGGTATTGTTATGCTCATAAAACCTTTTTCAAATAACGCTTTAAAACGCATAGTTGAAACGCCAATGTTATATTTCTTAGATACTGGATTAGTATCTTACTTACTCAAATGGTTAACAAAAGACACATTAAAAAACGGCGCTATAAGTGGTCAAATTCTTGAAACATTCGTTGTTTCTGAAATAATCAAATCATTTAAAAATAATGGATATCTAGATATGCCTATATACTTCTATCGAGATAAAGATATGAAAGAAATCGATTTGATAATCAAATACAATGATAACTTATATCCCATTGAAATAAAAAAAACCGCATCACCAAACCTAAGTATGACAAAGAATTTTTATCTCCTTCATAAAGCCATAGGTTATAAAGTGGATAATGAAATCATATTATCTTTAGTAGATAAAAAAATTTACTTAAACTCAAAAGTTATGGCCTACCCTATCAAAAAGATATAGAATTAATTAAAACCATTATCAAGGGGATAACAAGGGTAAGAAAAGCTGAATATTGTATTTTATCCCTATAACTAGACATCTAAAGTTTTAGAGTCACTTTCCTTTCACGCATGCATTCACGGGTTCGAATCCCGTACGGATCACCAGCATAAACATACAAAGTTAGTTTAATTATAGTGAACCCCATATAGTGGACACTAAATAAAAAAGAGTAAGAGTATATGAACCCCATATAGTGGACAGTAAATAAAAAATACCAGTTTAAATGTGCTAACTACACAAAAAACCGGTATTTTATTTATAACAATATTTGATTGATATATTAAATGTTTTTTTATCTTTTAAAGAAGAATAATTATAAGCTGATTTTAATTACTTTTTATTTGCCTTTATTAAGCTATCGGTCATATGCATTTTTTTATATGATGGTATTTCGTGTTTAATGAAATGGATTGGCTTGTAAATAAAGTAAGGAATAAATAGAATTAGATAAATAATTAAATTAGGCATTTTTGCAACAAATACTAAGTGAAGAAAAATAGCTAAATAAATAAAATACGCAAATTTTTGAAGTTTTTTCCATTTAAAGAATTGTTTTTTATTTTCTATTACTTTAAAAGAGGTAATAAATAATGGTATCATGATTAAATATGCTAGTATTCCTATAAAAAAAGCAATAGCAATTATTCTTGAATCAGGTAAGTAATTCTCGGTAATTCTTTCAATTAAATAATAAATAGCGTGGGGAGACAATAAAATAAACCCGATGATTGATAACTGTGGCCTGACTTTAAAAAGTCTTTTAAATATTTTTGATTCTTTGTTAAATAAACCAGTAATCATCACCACATAAAAGAAACTAAAACCGATAAAACCTTGATTAAATGGCAGTGTTATGTTGCTTTTACTGAAAATTAAAACTAAGATTCCTATTAATGATGAGATAATATAAAGATAAATTTTATATTTCTTTATTTTATCACTTAAGAAATATCCTGTTGCAGCTATAATTATTACAAATGGTATTATCAGCATGATTTAACTCCTTTTTCAATAATTCTAATTCTTTTTTTGAATAAATTTAGATGTTCATCTGAACTTAGATTTTCTTGAATTGCTTGATTGTATGTTGATAAATAAATCGTCATACAAAGGTCGGCGATAAACTCTTTTTCTTCTAGTGATATCTTATTTTTTGCTTCGCTGTTTATCGGTATTTTTATCAAAATACTCATCACATTTTTTCGTTTATTTAAATTGTATATCGTGCCCATCAAAGATCCTTTTTTGATTGCTTGAATATATCTAAAATAATGATGTTGCAGTAGAAGGCGAGAAGGATTCGCTAAGTTTCTAATATCATTCTCATACATCATAATTATAAATTTAAAGAAATCTCCATTAAAAGATTTTGCTAAAGCTTCTGTCTCTTCAACTCTTTGTTCTTGAAGTTTGGAAATGACATATGAGTAATAATCTTCTAAATCATAGAAATAGGCATAGAAAGATCCTCTTGGAATCATAGCTGCTTCAACTATCTCTTTAATTTCAATTTCTTCGAAATCTTTACTTGCGAAGATTTTAGATCCAACATCAACTAAAAATTTTCGCTTAGTTTCAGTGATCTTAAAAAAAGTATCTTTTGGCATTATAACTCCTCCGGTGACATCGTGTCATTATTATATTTTGTTTTTCACTTAAAGTCAATAGAAGTTTTACATATCGTTGATGTATGTAGTTTTTTTACACAATTACAAACACTAAAAAATCCATTTAAGTTCTTATGGTTTTTAAAATATCAATTAGTATTATTTTATGATGATTCTAAACTATTATTGACGAATCTATTTGACACTAGTAATCATTTCAGCTAAAATGTGGTTGTTTGATGCAGTCAATTATTACTTAAAAAAGGTCGTGATTAAATGAAAAAGATTCTAGTGGCTATAGATTCGTTTAAAGGTACATTGAGTTCAAAAGAAATATCTGAACTAGTTAAAGAATATTTCCCTTTAAGACAAGCTCAATACACACTTGTGCCAATCTCTGATGGTGGAGAAGGTTTTGTTGAAGCAATTTCCTATCTTTCCAAATCTAAAGAAAAGGAAGTTTTTGTTCAAGATGCTTTTGGTGATAAATGCAAATCAAAATATATAATTATTAATCAAGATACTGCAGTTATGGAAATCGCTCTTTCTTCAGGTTTAGGAATGATTGATGAGGAGTTGTTGAATCCATATAGAACTTCTTCATATGGTTTAGGAGAAACAATTATTGACGCCCTTGATCAAGGGGTTAAAAAAATAGTTATAGGTCTTGGCGGTTCTAGCACTAATGATGGTGGAGCAGGCATGTTAAAAGCTTTAGGTGTTAAGTTCTATAATCAAAATCATGAA
>JBAYQC010000126.1:0-3912 GCA_041677365.1 Candidatus Izemoplasmatales bacterium
AGAGCTATATTGATTTGTTCCCTAACAGTTTCTACTCCTTCAATATTTGGGAGTAATAAGCCCTTCCTACTTCCCGAACTTACAATTACTCCATATTTCAATGGATCTAATTCTTTTAGTGAATAAACTTTTTCAGGACTCTTAAGTACATCAACACTAATTGATAGATAATCAACCTCTGCTAGCTTTACCGGTTCGAATCTCGGGTCAAAAGCAGCGGCGCTGATTGCGTTATGGATGATTTCTTCAGCTAGATTCTTTCTTACGGGTTCAATTGTACCTATACAACCTCTAAGGAAACCGTATCTTTTTAAGGATACAAATACTCCTGCTCTTTCTTGAAGTAAATATTCAGGTGTGTCTTCAGGGATATTTAAAACTTTCTTTGTATTCAAATAATAAAGAATACTTCTTTTTGCTAAGTCAACTAGCAAGTCATTACTTTCATTTATTGAAGCTTTATTCAATTTATCTTTTGTCATAATGCTTGCTACAGCGTAACCGACACCAAAGGGACCTTCATAAGATAAAAGTGTGCTTTCAGTTTGAAAATTCTCTAGAGCCCCAGCCATAATTATGAATGATTTTAATCCACACTCGCTAGCTTTTTCTATGAAATCTTCCTTAAAATCCAGTAATTTTTTCAAACGGTTTTGTTTTATGATTTCAATAACTTTTTGATCAAACAAAGGACCTTCTTTTTGAAAGCCATAAGGGCCTTCTTCAAGCAATTTGTGGGATAAATCACCACTAGCAATTAACACATAGTTTTTATTACCAAGTTCGATTACTTCTGCTAAAAGTTTTCCAAATTCATAATGAGTCATTAAGGGTAATCCTGATAAGGAAAATCTGACTAACTGATAATCTTGATACTCTTGATTAATAAAATAAAGTGGGATTAGTGTTCCGTGATCAAGCGTTTTGTCTCCACCTCCCATTTGGGTTAATGGGAAGTACTTTGATTTTGCTTTTTCTAAAATAGCTTCGATGAAATATTGATCATAATCACAAGATATTTTTACTTCTTTAGCATTAAACGACGAAAAATCTCCACTAGCACTTTTAGCTACTGAAACCTTAATATAATCATAGAAACTTTGAGCATGAGGAGTAATTACAATAATCGTATCTGGCTTTTGTTCACTTACAGTTTTGGCTACTTTTTTATAAGCTTCGATTGTTTTTTTAATCTTTCTTTCTTCGCCCCGACCAACTTCCGGAATAATAAGCGGTGGATGGGGAACAATAAAACTAGCTAATAAACCCATACAAATCATCTCCTATACATTACCTAAATACACATATTTTAAACCCTTGGCCAAAGCTAACTCTTTTGCTTTGATTAAGAGTGATAAATCAGATGATTTTTCATGGTATTTCCAAGTTGGAAAATACCTGGTAATATGCCATACTATTTCCGGGTCCAAATTAAAGATATATTCTGCTATTGCTGCTAAAGATTTTAAATCATCGTTAAAACCATTAACTACTAGTGTAGTAATTTCTAGATGTTTTTTATAAGCGTTGATAGTTTTCAAATTGTTTAGTATCGGTTTTAATGAGCCTCCACACATCTTTTTATGAATACTCTCATCAAATCCCTTTAAATCAATATTAAAAGCGTCCACTAGCGGTAAAATAAGTTCTAAACTTTCCTTGGTCATATATCCATTTGATATCCATAGATTCTTTAAACCCGCTTGATGAGCTAATTTCATAATGTCTAAAGCATATTCCAGATAAACTGTCGGCTCTGAATAAGTGTAAGCTATTGACTTACAATTATATTTTAAGGCTACATCTACATGTTCAGCTGGTGATATCTCTTCACCGATAATATTCCCCTTAAATTCACCAGCCTGCGATATTGAATGGTTTTGGCACCATGGGCAGAAAAAGTTACAACCAATGGCTGCTAAAGAATAAGCTTTTGTATTTGGCAAAAAATGATATAGAGGTTTCTTCTCTATAGGATCAATTGCTCGAGAAATTGTCTTTCCATAATTCAAACTAAACATGATTCCATCAATGTTTTTTCTTACCCCACACAAACCAACTTGACCCACTTTTAAAGTGCAAGTATGATTACATACAAGGCATTTTACCATTGAATCATTTAATTTTTCATAAAGAACAGCTTCTCGCATTTTAAACTTGTCCTTTGATTAAATTATTCTTATTTCATCTTTATTATATCACAATTTTTAAAAGTATATATATTCCCCTTGATTTAACAAACAAAAAAACAAGACCACAAAAAGTCTTGTTTTAGGTTTAAATGGTCGGAAAGGCGGGATTTGAACCCACGACCTCTTGGCCCCCAGCCAAGCGCTCTACCAAACTAAGCTACTTCCCGAAAAAACTTTATTTACTTATTAATAATAATCAATTTTTAGATTACTGTCAAGAAAATAAAGTTTAATTATTTCTAGTTTACTTCTCTTGTTAAAACTAAATTAGCTTCTGTATCACAGATATTTTTAATGATTATTTCACCCAAATTCATTGGTCTATTAATCTCTATTTCATTTATAACTCTCATCGCTTCAAAGATCAAGTCTTTGGGAATTGGTCTATCTGTTTTTACACTTGCTCGCTTTAAGTTATCAAATGTAGTTTTTACAGTTGAAGTTAATACTCTAGTAGGTGATGTAAGTTCATTCTTAACATATTCAAGTCCTCGTTTACACTGATTTCCAGAGATATTATCTCCATCTACACTAATATGACAACCTCTAGGACAGACTATACAAATGAATTCTTTTTTCATGACAATTCCTCCAGTTCCATATATAAATCTTCTTCTTGATTAAGGTTTAGATAATCAAAACTTATTGTCTCCATCTCAGCCGGAACTAAAAACACCATCCGTTTTTCATAAATCACAGAGTTGTTTTGGAATACTTTCAAAATAGCCTTTTCAATTTTCTTTGTAGTTCTAAAACTAAGAATTAGATTAGCTTCTTTCCAAGAAAAATCAATTATTTGCGGAGTTACATATCCAATGTTTTTCCCAGCAATCAAGCGGATTTTTTTTCCTAAATCTTGTTTCTTTTCTAAATATTTAACTGCATTCATAGCAGCTCTTTGACTTTCCTTTGTTACATTGTCAACTAAATCATGAACTTGAAGAGCGTTTCCACTTATAAATAGTCCTGGAACAGAAGTCTCATATGCTTGATTTACAATTGCACTTTTAGTTTTTGAATCAGTATCTATTTTCAAATTATCAAGAATTGTTATATCCGGTATTAACCCGATTGATAATAACAAAGCATCTACTTCAAAAACTTTTTCAGTTCCTTCAACAGGCTTAAAGGTTTCATCAACTTTTTGAATAATAATTTTTTCTAAATTATTGTTTTCATCAGCTATTGTTTTAGTAACAGTATGTGATAAATACAACGGGATAGAGAAATCATTTAAACACTGTACTATATTACGGTTAAGTCCATTTGAGTATGGCATAATTTCCGCAACACCTAGTACTTTTGCACCTTCTAAAGTCATTCTTCTCGCCATGATTAAACCAATATCTCCACTTCCAAGAATAAATACTTTTTTTCCGACTAAATAACCATCAATATTTAAATATCTTTGGGCACTTCCGGCAGTAAAAACTCCTCTTGGACGATCTCCAGGCATAGTGATCTGGCCTCTGGTTCTTTCATAACAACCACTAGTTAATATTACCGCTTTAGCTTCAAGGGTAGTAATTCCTTGTGATTTTGAAGTCATGCTTATAGTAAAAATATCTTCGTTCTTATCAATTCCCGTTACCGTTGTATCAAGAATATAATCTATGTTTAAATCCTTTATTTTTTTAATATATTGATAGGCATATTCTGGTCCGGTATATTCTTCTTTAAAAACCTCTAAACCAAAACCATTATGAATGCATTGATTCAA
>JBAYQC010000127.1:0-3875 GCA_041677365.1 Candidatus Izemoplasmatales bacterium
ATAATCTAATTGAATTCCAGCAAAATCATAATTTTGCATCATCTCTTCAAGCATTTCTAGAACAAAATCTAATACTTCTTGATTCGATGGATCCAAATAATAACTACCGCCATATACATTAGGATGCAAAGTCACTCCTTGATAATTTTCAACTAACCATTCGGATTTAACAGCACTGGATAAATAAGTCGAATTACCAGCATTGAAGGTATGTACCCAAGCATGAACGTCAATATCTCTTTTATTAGCTTCAGTGATGAACGCTTTTAAATAGTCGTTACCATATTCCTCACCATAAGTAAAACTAGCCAAATTAGGATGGGTATCAAGTATTTCCGAGCGTCCGCTAGAAAAACCATTCCAGAATGACTCTAAATAGATGGCATTAAATCCCAATTCCTTAAACTTGTCTAAGAGATTTTCAATCCCTTGAAGTGTATCTTCTTTAATATCAGTAGCATTTGGTCGATGCCAAATTGCTCTAACTTCGATAGTCCTTGTTTTTGTTGTCATATAAGTCACTTTCGCTGTTCTTCCTTGAATTTCATATGCTAAAGTTACAATTTGTGTTTCCATACTTTCATCTATTTCAGCGGATTGATATAAACTATCCATTTCACTAAATGCTAAATCTATCTGTTCTAGTTCATACTCAACCGCTACTTGATCAAAGATGAGATAGTTATCAATAGCATAATTATAACCTGCAACTGCTTTATCTTTATTGCTCAGAGATCTTAAGTAAGAACTTTGAATAGGATCTCTGACAATCTCCACAGTTTTAGCAACTAAATCAACATCGACAATATCGCCAATTTGCACTTCCATTAAACCTATCTTCTTAGTTCCATGAGCTGACAAAATAAACCCACCATCTGGCATCTTCACATTTGTTGCAGTTTCAACCACCACATCATTCTGATCGACAGCTACCTCATAGCCCCAAACGTTTGCACCAGAGACATCTAATCCTTTGTCAGAATAATAAACCAAATAGTTTTCAAATCTTTCACCATCAACTGAATCTATTTGCTCCGAATAGATAATTGTGGACTCAGCTTTAATGGTGAAGGGTATAAATATACATGTAATCATAATCGTTAGTAGTAATTTTTTCATCGCAATTTTTCCTTATTTTTTTCTAATTATAACACTTAAATTTTCTGAATACAAGCCTTTTCAGAACTTGTCTAGACAAAATGCCTTTTTTACAAAAAAAGATCAAACATTTGTTTGACCTTTTAAAGTAATTATAACATTTTATTTACGCGTGTTTGAACATCTGCTTTTAGTTTATCAATAAAACTTAAAATAAACTCACTAATATCTAAATCATCATTTTCAATCAGCGGAGTCAAATCCATACCATAAATCATCTGCTCTGCTTCATCGATACTGTGTGATTCTGTATAAGTCGCGTTAGCTCTTCTTCTACCAATTGCGCCTAAATCATATCTCTTGCCGCCAACAATTTGTGAATCAAAGATTTCAACTAAAGCACTGGCTAAATTTGGATGAGCGCTGGTATCAAATAAAACTTTATCTTCCTCCAACAACCAATCTAAGTTTCGCCAAACCTCACAACCATATAATTTTTTCGGTCTTAGTGAAGGGTCAATCTCTCTTATAGCCTTAATCGTTTTGGTCACTACTCCGATATGGGTATCGTGTTTATCGGCTAAATTATGAGTGTAGATAACTTCAGGTTTAGATGCTAAAATCAAACCCTTAAGTTCTTCTATAATATCTTTATTTTTCGCATCTTTAGCAGCCTTTGAAGGATAATCTAGCATAGTAACACCGCTGTAATCTCCCATCATGGCAGCTTTTTCTTGTTCGGTTCTTCTGATATTTATCATTTCTTTATCAGTGTAATTTTCATAAACACCAGTTCTAGCAGAACCAGCTCCATCCGTAACAACTACACCGAAAAACCATTTGTCTTTTTGATTAAAACATTTAACTATTCCGTCATAAGCCATAATCTCGATATCATCTGGATGAGCAGCTATTGACATATGAGTAGTTCTTTCTAGTGCTTTTTCTAAAGGAACATTGTCAGGAACATAGATTCCTGCTGTTTCATTTTTAAACTTCATCACTTTATACACACTCCTTAATTTATTTTTGGTAGACTAGCCGCAGCTATTGATTGTCCAACTCGTCTAGATTTCTCATCAGGTAGAATTAATTTGACTTTCTTAGCCAAATCTGGGAATACTTTCTTCAAAACTTTTTTAGCATATTTAACGATTTCAATTCCTCCCATTCCTGAGGTTACCCTACCGAGAATAAGAATATTTTCCATATCATAGAACAAGTCATAAAAACCTAATGAATATCCTAAATATACGCCAATATTTTGAAAGATTTCCAAAGCCTTATTATCGCCTTTTCTCACCAACTCTTGAATATATACTAATTTTTCCGCTAAGGTAAGATTTTCATCAATCTCAATACCTGCATTTTTAGCTAGTTTAATTACGCTATCTTGGGAAAAATATTTACAACCTACTCCATAATCCATTGACCATTCATCAACGATCGATTCTTGATTAAAATCAACTGGAACGAAACTTAACTCATTAAGCCAACCGGTTATATTGCCTAAATCATCAATATATCCTGCAGCTTGTGCAGTACCCATTGCAATCCCAAGTACTTTGTTCTTATTTAAGGACATCGAACCAGCTAAAGCCGTTACATCGCCATCATTAGCTACTTCAATTGGTACGTCGCCTAACTCTTTAGCTATATTCAAATAGATATCTTTAACTTGTTTATCGAAGAGATCATCAGGAACTTTAATAAACAATGAAGCTGCCATTGCTCGGTTATTAACAAATGTACCCGCCGAACTAACACCGATAGCGTCAACTCTAGGCATCTTCTCAGCTGCTGTTTTCATCGCTTTTAGAATTTCTTGATAATGGTAACTTGGGTCTGCCATTTGTTTCGGATGCCAAATAACTTCTTCGGAAAATATTGAAACCCCATCAACTACAGCCGATACTTTTCGGTCCGAACCACCTGCATCAAAGCCAATTCGATAACCAGAGAGGTTTCTACCTATCGGTTTTGAAGTTTCTTTAGTAACTTCGATATCAGCACGATCAACGAACTGAACTTCAAATGGCTTTTCGTATATTCTACTCATAAAATTAGTGTCGAATTTTCTTGAGCCATTATCAGAAAATGTTTCTTTGACAAATTCTCCAAGTTTTCTTGGCCCAGAATAACTTATTTTGTATCCGCCTTTTACCCATAGTAAAGATTTAATCAATCTTTCTAAATAAAAGCAATTATCCTCATGTTTATTTTGTTTATCTGAAAATACAACAGTTTGATAAAATGACTTGTCTATACCACTCCGTTCTAAAGCGATAAAAACTGTTTCAAAATCGTTAGTTTTAAGCACCTCTAATAAATATTTTCTAATGCCAATAATCGCCGGAAAAAAATCTGGGTCAAGACTGGCTTTAACTTGTAGTTCATCTTTGTAAGCAAATGGTTTCATCAACTCTTCCCCCTAATGTATGTTTTAACTACTATGATTCAATATCATTTTACTACAACAATATCTTTTTTCAAGAGTTTTTATACTATCTATCTTGGATACTTAATCTATGATTAAGTATTTTTTATAGCCAGCAAAAGCTTGAATTCTTATTAATTTTTATTAAATATATTTTATATATTTTTATTATTAATATAATAAAAATCCGCGTCTTCAAGGCGCGGTTTTTCGCCTTAGCCTATAAGGCCGGTTACTGGCAGCACCGATCACGGTGCTTTTTTATTTGCCAATTGCCATTGACACTCTTACTTACCCGTAAACGGGTCCTTATACTCTTTTAGACTTCGTTTGTCCTTTA
>JBAYQC010000128.1:0-3834 GCA_041677365.1 Candidatus Izemoplasmatales bacterium
CCACAAAACGATTCTTTAGTTAGCTATGCCTATAATTTCAAACCACATGAGTTAAGATTAAGTTTTAATAAAACTGCAGAAGATTTTTATAATCAGGTTAGAGGAATGAATCCCTGGCCAATTTCAGAAATTTACATTGATCAGCAAAGAATTAAGGTTTATGAAGTAGATTACCTTTCTGAAAACCTTAGTAACAATGTTAAAGAAGTAGTCAAAATTGACAAGTCAGGTGTTTATATTCAATGTGCAAGTGGAGTGGTTATTTTAAAAGAAATTCAACTTGCTGGTAAAAAGAAAATGGATATTGTAGCTTTTATGAACGGTGTCGGTAAATCGCTTTTTATTGAAGGTGAGATATTAAACACTAGTTTATAATTTATAAATGATGTGGTATAATATTAAGTTAGTTATTGTTTTTAAATAAAAACAAAAAAGAGGTGAAATATATGAATCGTGATCGAAATTTATTTTCACGTGAAGAAATGCTTAAAATGAATATTGAAATGCTTAACAAAAGAGGGGTAACAGTCGGAGAAATTGCTGATATCGCTTATCGTCAACAATCAAAATGGAATGCTAATATCTCATACCAAGAATGCTTTGATTCTGTAGAGAAAATTCTTTCATTAAGAGATGTGTTTCATATTTTACAATTAGGCGCTGAAATTGATCGTTTGACCGAAGCGAACGCTTTTGAAGGACCAATTCAATCAATTTTAGCATCTGATTTAGGGATGTTTGGTATCGATGAACTCTTTGGAATCGAACTAGCAGGTCTTTATGGAACAATCGGAAAAACTAATTTTGGTGACATCGATGTTAATAAACCGGGAATTGTTAGTAAACTTAACGATGATGGTAAACATGATAAGGCCGCTTGTCATACGTTTTTAGATGATATCGTCGGTGCTGTAGCTGCAGCAGCTTCAACTAGAGTTGCACAAATCGAAAACGAGAATGAAGCAAGAAAAGATCCAAGAATAATTGAAGAACCAAAATTATTCTAATTCTTAAAGTTTCTTAATAATTTTTTTAGGAGGTGAAAATAATGGATAATCGAGAAAAAACCTTAGATGAGTTTTTTCGAAATAATTACAGTCCGAAAAAATCAAAAAATAGTTCCGACAGTAAAAACATTGACCATTATTTTGACCGAAAAAACAAAAAAAGAAAAAAGACTTTTGCTGAGAAAGTTGTTGATTTTTTTCGGTTGAGTACCTACAAAAATAAGTTTGATGAAAATAAAGTAGCCCAAAATAAAAAAGACCGTGAAATCATTAAAAAGCCGAGTAAAGCAAGTTTGTTTACTAAGATAAGTGATTTCTTTGTTCAATCTTTTTCTTTTGAAGCTGGAGTTGACATCTTAGATGAAACCAGCGTTTTATATCGAAAAAACCGAGTTATTAGAAACATTATTTTAATCACCAATATCGTTTTTTTGATTTTTACATTAATTGGTTCTACCGGATTAAATCAACAAGTTAATCTAATTGTTACTTTTGTGATTGCTTTAGTGATGTTTTTTACCGGAAGCGCGGTAAAAAAAATCAATATGGAAAAACCCATGACCTTACAAAAACAACAAATGGCAGAATATATCAGTGGTATCTACATATTGATGATGGCAGTGACTGTGTACATTAAATTAAAACTGACCTTAAGTGATTCTGATAGCAGTGGTTTCTTTTCAATAACTCAAGTAGGATATTCCTTGATTTACTTTGCTTTAGTAGTAATCGCTTTATATCAAGATGCTAAACTGCTTAATGTTATTTTTAAAGTAACGATTGTTGTGATGACCATAATTCATGTTATTGTTTTATATCCGCTTTACAAATATGCAAAGAATTTTGAAACTTTATGGGCTTATCTTTCTGCTGACGAAGGCTCGGTGATGATTGATATCATTCTCAGGACACTAGTCTTGGCAATCTTTATGATTGGTCTTTATTCAACAGTTAAAATTTCTGAAGATATCAATAACAAACGTAAGAAGGAACTGTTGCGTAGACAAGCGATGGAGAAAGATTTTAAATCAGTTATTTCAGATGTTTTTGATGTAATTTCAGTTTACAAAGAACGTGGTGAAGAAAACATTGAAAAGAATTTTAGTGCCGCTTCTAAAAGAGTAGCTGAAATGGCTGCTAAATTAGGTAATTTTCTCGGTTATTCTTCCAAACTTTGTCAAGAAATTTATGATTATTCAGTAATTCATATCGACAAGAAAGACTTGTTAAATTTAGCTGATATCAGCGAAAATGAACAACTTAATGAATTTGATTATCAGAAGATTAGAGAAAAAACGATTGTTGGTTCGGTAATTATCAAACGTCTTCAATTAGATAAAAAAGCCGAAGATATTGTCAGGGCTCATTTTGAAAAAACCGCAAATAAAGATTTTGTCAAAGAGATGAATTCGATTCAAAACAATCGGGAATCACAAGTTATATTATTAAGTAATATTTATGAAATTTTACGTCAGCCAAGAAATTATAAACGTGAATTGAAACATCAACGAGCTATTGATTTAATTCGTTTGGAGTTTCACCCTTATTTTGACCCACAAATTGTAGACCGTTTTATTAAGTACGCTGATGATTTTGAAACGATATATTTTCAATTAGCTCAAGAATAGGAGAAGCATTATGTATAAATATTTTACATCAGAATCGGTAACTGAAGGACATCCAGATAAAATATGTGATCAGATTTCCGATGCTATATTAGATGCGATTTTGGCCGAAGATCAAAATGCAAGAGTTGCTGTTGAAACAGTTGTTTCAACCGGTTTAGTATTGGTAACTGGTGAGATTACAACCAATACATA
The DNA here is from genome assembly GCA_041677365.1 of Candidatus Izemoplasmatales bacterium. Taxonomy (GTDB): domain Bacteria; phylum Bacillota_I; class Bacilli_A; order Izemoplasmatales; family Hujiaoplasmataceae; genus UBA2289. The sequence goes on from JBAYQC010000128.1 coordinate 2,828, forward strand.
TGTGGATATGCAAAAAGTTATTCGCAAAACTGTTTCAGATATCGGTTACGACCGAGGAAAGTATGGCTTCGATGCCGAAAACTTAGCGGTACTTGTTTGTATTAATGAACAATCATCAGATATCGCGATTGGTGTTGATGAAGTGGGACAGAAAGAACAAGGTGCTGGCGATCAAGGCATGATGTTTGGATACGCGATTGATGAAACTGATAACTTTATGCCTATAGCTCATCACTATGCATCAAAGTTAGCTTTAAGACTAACAGATGTAAGGAAAGATGGAATAATTTCTTATTTAAGACCTGATGGTAAAACTCAAGTTACAGCGGTTTTTGATGAATCAGGAAGATTTGAATATTTCAGTCATATACTTATCTCAACACAACACGCACCGGATGTCACTCAGGAACAAATCAGGAAAGATTTAATTGAAAATGTAATCAATGAAGTTATCCCAAAAGAGTTCATCCATGAGGATACTATTATTCATATAAATCCTACTGGTAGATTTGTTGTTGGTGGGCCAAGTGGAGATTCAGGATTAACCGGAAGAAAAATTATTGTTGACACCTATGGCGGAAGAGCTCATCATGGTGGAGGAGCTTTTTCCGGAAAAGATCCATCTAAAGTTGATCGTTCAGCTGCTTATATGATGCGTTATATCGCAAAGAATGTTGTTGCTAGTGGATTAGCTAAAGAAGTAGAACTACAGGTTGCATATGCTATTGGGGAAGCAAAACCTCTTAGTTTGGGAATCGATACTTTCGGAACAAACGAACTTCCTGAAGATCAAATCCTTAAAATTATCAATAAACATTTTGACTTAAGACCAAAAGCAATAATTGAAAAACTAGATTTAAAACGACCAATCTATAAACAAGTAGCGGCTTACGGACATTTTGGTCGTGATGATTTAAAAGATATTCCATGGGAAAGACTTGATATGGTCGATACTTTAAAAACTTACTTAAAGAAGGATGTGAAGTAAAATGTTCCTAGAGATATCA
>JBAYQC010000129.1:0-3768 GCA_041677365.1 Candidatus Izemoplasmatales bacterium
AACTATAAGTGGAGGACAGGCTCTACCACCGCTCTGTTTTACAGTTTCTAAAACAAAATTAATTACGCCATCTCTTCCTTCTGCTGGTGTTAGCATCTTCAAAGTTGACATATTTTCACTACCACCGCCTTTAGGAGCGATATGGATAATAAGTTCATTACCAGCGATAAAGTTAAAGTGAACGACAGCTGGTGTGTTATCAAGTGTATTAATTCTGTTCAAAGGATGTTTGACGATGGATTTTCGCAAATAACCATCTACGTAAGCTTGCCTAACGCCGACGTTAATTGCTTCTTCCAAATCGTAATCAAAATATAACTCTCTACCAACTTCTAAGTTCACAACAACAATACCGGTATCTTGACATAAGGGTATATCCTTAGAATTAGCAATTTCATGATTATCAATAATATGAGTTAGGATATTCTTAGCAAGGGGATTATTTTCTGAATCTCGTCCTTTTTCAAAGCGTTTAATGATTTCATTGTCAAGGGTTTTGACCGACTCCAGCAACACGCTTTTAACTGAATCGATAACCTGACTTCGCTGAACTTTGTACATCGAATCACCTCAATATTCATTATATCACTTGATAATAGGATTTTACAATAATATTTAAATATTATTCTTTGTTTACAAAAGTGGTTATTTTAGGTATAATTTTAATGAGGTTGTAAATATGAAAAAAGTGAAAATCATTACTGATAGTACCTGTGATTTATCAAAAGAATTAGTGGAAAAATATAACATAGCGGTTACGCCGCTATTTGTTAATTTTGGTGAAGAATCTTATCAAGACGGAGTTTCAATCGATGTTGAAAAGATGTATAAACTTGTCGAAGAAAAGAATATGCTTCCTAAAACCGCAGCTCAAAGCCCTGGGAATTTCGCAGAATTATTTAAAAAGTATTTAGATGAAGGTTATGAGATTGTCTATATGGGTATTGGTTCAAAATTTTCCGCTACTTTATCAAGTGCTAATGTTGCTAAACAAACCCTTGAAAGTGAAGATATCTACTTAGTGGATTCCTTAAATCTTTCATCAGGTACGGGATTGTTAGTTTTAAAAGCCGCTACACTCGCACAAAAAGGTTTAAGTGCTAAAGAAATAAAACAAGAGATTGAAAACTTAGTTCCTAATGTAAGGTCACAATTTGTCATCGATACTTTGGAATATCTCTATAAGGGTGGACGCTTAAACGCTTTATCTAACTTTTTTGGTAGTATGCTAAAAATTAAGCCGATTATAAAAGTTCGTGATGGCCTTATGGCTGTTGGAAAAAAAGGTCGGGGAAGCATGAAAAAAGGTATCGATTTAATGTTGGCAGAAGTCTTTGCTGAAAAAGAAAATATCGACCCGGAATTCATGATGATTACTCATTCTTTAGCTGATGAACAAGTTCTTTATATTAGAGAGAGAATTAAACAAGAAAACTTAGAAGTAGAAAACCTTCATGAGACACAGGCTGGATGTGTTATCTCTAGTCATTGTGGGAAAGGCACTATCGGAGTTTTATATATTTTAAAGTAAATTTCTTATTTTTAAATAAGAAGTTTATTTTTTGTAATTGTTTATAGAAAGTGGTGCAACTTATGTTATTTGGACGACATATAAATAAATATTATTTAAAATACGGAGTTTTGTTTCTTTTTGGACTTGCTTCTTTAATTGTTGTGGACTGGGTTCAATTAGAAATCCCAACCATTATCGGAAATATTATTGATGGATTAGAAATGAAGACTTTGACCAGTGAAGATATCTTGGCGGGAGTAAAACAGATTGCAATTCTTGGTTTGATTATTGTTGCGGGAAGATTCTTATGGCGAGTCTTTATCTTTGGACCTTCATGGCGGATCGATTATGATTTAAGAAACTCAATGTTCAAACACGCAGAAAAGCTGAGCCAAACATATTATTCAGAGAAAAAATCTGGAGGATTAATGGCACTTTTTATCAATGATTTAAATGCTATTAGAATGGCGTTTGGGCCGGGACTATTGATGCTGTTTGATATCTTGGTTTTGGGAGTCTTAGCATTTTATCGGATGTACACATTAGATCCGACAATAACTTATTTTGCGGCGATACCTTTGGTTTTAATTGCGATTATGGCAACTTATATATCCAAGATTACCGGTAAAAAATTTAAAGCACGCCAACAGGCTTTTGAAGACTTAAGTGATTTTGCTCAAGAGAATTTCTATGGGATCTCAGTAATTAAAGCTTTTGTAAATGAAGTAAGAGAAATTCGTGCTTTCGCAAAAATCAATAAAATTAATGAAGAAAAGAATGTTTCCTATATTAGAGCTTCAACCTTCTTACACGTAGGTGTAGAAATGTTCATCAATATCGTTAGAGTGATAATGCTTGGTTTTGGAGCGCTACTTGTTTACCGGACAATTGATGTTGAAGCTAATTTTTCTGTTGGGGATTTAACCCGGTATATCGCTTATTTTGGTACTTTAATTTGGCCAATGATGGCAGTTGGAAGATTGATTAATATGCGGGCTCAAGCCAAGGCTTCATTAGATAGAGTATCGGCATTCTTAGATGCTGAAGTTGAAATTAAAGATGATCGTGAAGTTATAAAAGTTGATCAAATTGAAGGAAAAATTACCTTTAATAACTTGAGTTTTAAATATCCGAAAACGGAAATAGAAGTTTTAAAAAATATTAACTTTATCGTAGAACCAGGACAAACGGTAGGAATTATTGGGAGAACTGGTTCTGGTAAAACTACTTTAGTGGATTTGATGTTAAGACTTTATAATTTGAAGACTTGTGAACTTCTAATCGATGACCACGACATCATGAAGTTACCGATTAAAACGATTAGAGATGCTATTGGTTATGTACCACAAGAAAACTTTATTTTTTCTGATTATATAAAAAATAATATTTCCTTTGCTAAAGATGAAGTCGATCAGGAACTGATTAAACAAATGGCAATTTATTCTGATATCCATGATAATATCATTGATTTTCCTAACCAATATGAAACCATGGTCGGGGAAAGAGGTGTTACCTTATCTGGTGGACAAAAACAAAGGATATCTATTGCTAGAGCCCTACTTAAAAATCCACAAATTTTAATTATGGATGACTCATTCTCAGCAGTGGATACAAAAACCGAAGAACAAGTAATCTCGAATTTGCGAGATTTAAGAAAAGGTAAGACAACAATTATAATTGCTCATCGAATTTCAACGATTAAAAAAGCTGATCAAATTATCTTTATTGAAAACGGAGAAGTTTTAGCTAAGGGTACACATAACGAATTATTAGAGACTTGTGAGTTATATCGGAATATGGTTATCCACCAAAGACTTGAATCAGAACTAGAAAGCGAGGTGGAATAAATGGCTAGACATATGAGTGATGCAGATATTGATATCAACCGCAAACGTAGTATGAGCGATGGAGAAATCATCAAAAGACTATTAAGATATGTTAAACCGTTTATTAAATCCTTAATTATCGCATTTTTCTTAGTTTTATTGGTTGTAGGATTAGATTTAGTCGGACCTTTGTTTGTCTCTGGAGTCTTAGATGCTTTGGGCGAAGAGGAGATACCCGTTCTAAAAATTATTATCATTGTTGTTGCTTATTTAATATCACTATTTATAGGAGCGTTCGTTGCTTATAAGCAAACGATTATTCTGCAAATTACTGGACAAAAGATTATCTACGATATCAGACAAGATATTTTCAATCATATTGAAAGATTGTCGATTGCTCAATATAATAATGTTCCTATTGGTAAATTA
>JBAYQC010000130.1:0-3736 GCA_041677365.1 Candidatus Izemoplasmatales bacterium
AAAAAGCTTTCTTACTCATAAATATATCATATTTGTTACCTAAATAGAAAAAGATGCTAGTAATTTAATACTAACATCTTACTCTTTTTTATTTAGTGTCCACTATATGGGGTTCACTATAAATTGGGCTTTTTAGATGATTAGACCATAGACTGCAAGTACTGATAATAACCAAGAGATAAAATTATTAACGGTATGAACACCAATTACAACGAAGATATTTTTTCTAGAGTTGTGATAGATATATCCAAAAACTAGACCCATCATCACATAAGGGATTGATTGTAAAAAGTCTCCATATTGGATTACATGCATTAATCCGAAAATTATTCCTGAAGACAAAATAGCTAAGATATGATTGGTTTTTGATTCCACAAAGTTATAAATGACTTTTCTAAAAATTAACTCTTCAATCACTGGCGTTAAAACAACTAGTAAAATAAATAAAACTGATATGTCAAAGAGGTTTTTTTCAAAAAGTGATTGAATCATCATTTCATTTTGTGAAGTTGATGTTACTCCTAATAAATTAAGGAGTGTTTGGGATAAGAATGCGGCTATATAAATAAATAGAAAACCTTTTAAGATCAAACCCATATTGTAAGCTTTATTGCTTTTAAAATTCTTCCAATCAATTATCAAACTCATTCTCGCTATAAAAATGAATAATCCAAACAATATTAAAGATTGTGTTAAGTTGATAATACTGTAAAATCTACTAGGAGCATCAATTCTTAAATTAGTTTCAATTCTATCTGGATTAATGGAAGAAACAGTTGATTCTTCAATAATGTAAGTTTCACCAACTTCAAAATCTTTATGAATTACTTGCAAGATTCCAATCGACTTACCGGCTTCATCAAAGAATTCTATGGGGATTTCTAACAAGGGAATGAAATATTCTGAATTGTTAGTAATTTCTCCATTAATTGTTATTGCAAAGGGATAAACCTCATCAATTTCTGTTGTATCTTCGTTTATATTATCAGTAACCGTAAAAGTTATTGGCGTTGTTACTTCAACATTGTCTATCGCTTCAGAAAGATAGCCATACTCATGTGTTTTAATCAAACCGCCGATAAAACCAGCAATTAAGGAAATCAACACATAAGTAAGAATTAATAGAGTATCAATTTTTCGATTTCTTTGCTGCTGATAAAAATCATTGTTATATTGATCATAGTCGATATCCTTATTGATTATCGGCTTCTTATTTAAATCATTAGGGTCTCTAAATAAATCATTATTTTCTGTCATTTTTTCACCTCAGTCATTTTATTATAATCGAAAACAAAAAAATTGTATAGTGAAAAGGTAAAACTGGTTTGTCACATTGACAAAACCAGCAATTTTAGTATAATTAAGTGTAAGTAGAAAGTGAGGAATTTTTATGTCAAAAAAATCTTTTGCGATAATCGGTGTTGGTCGTTTTGGTCAAGCTCTAATCGAGGAATTAATTAAATTAGAAGCTGAAGTTTTAGTGATTGACAAAAACTTCGACAAGATTGAAAAAATCGCAAAGATGGTTACTAATGCCGTCTGTTTAGACTCTACGGATATCGAAGCCTTAAAGGAAGTTGGAATCAGCAGTTACGATACAGTTATTGTCGCTACTGGTATGAATGTTGATAATTCTATTCTAACTACTTTAGTCTTAAAAGATTTGGGAGTTAAAGAAATATATGTGAAGGTACAAAGTGAATATCACGCTAGAGTAGTAGAAAAACTTGGAGTCGATCAAGAACATTTAGTTTGGCCGGAACAAGAAACCGGAAGGCGTTTAGCAACAATCTTAATTTCTGGTAACTTCTTGGAGTATTTACAACTTGATGATGATTATTCCTTTATTTCTACTCAAGTTACGAAGAAAATGATCGGAAAGAGTCTTCTAGAACTTGATATTCGTAAGAATTTTGGAGTTAATATCGTTGCAGTTAGAAGACAAGAGAAAATTATCATTCCTAGTTCTCAGACTCCATTTGAAGACAATGATGAGATTCTATTAGTCGGAAGAAACGATTTGATTGAAAAGTTTACTCAGTGGTTAAAACAGAAGAAATTTATGAGTTAAGAAAAAAATCTTAACTTTTTTTCAATTTATTATGAAAGAGATTATAATCGCCAGTAAAAATTCTGGTAAAATCAGTGAATATAAAAATGGATTTAAGAATATTAAATTAAAGATTAAAACCTTGCTAGATTATCCAGATTTTCAAGAAATTGAAGAAACTGGAAATACTTTTAAAGAGAATGCATATCTCAAAGCAAAAGCAGTTTATGATTTTTATAAAATACCGGTAATAGCTGATGATACAGGTTTAATAGTTAAAGCTTTACCAGATGATTTAGGTGTTAAATCTAAACGTTTTTCTAAATCTGAAAGAGATGATGATAATATCAGTTTACTTTTAGAGAAGTTAGCAGATAAATTAGATAAAGCTGCCGAGTTTGTTACTGTCATTTGTTATTACAAATCACCAGAGGATATCAAATATTTTTCCGGAAGAACATTAGGTAAAATAGTTGATAACATGCGAGGAAATAATGGCTTTGGCTATGATCCAGTGTTTTTAGTTCATGGTATTGAAAAGACATACGCTGAACTTGATATAAATGAGAAACAGAAGTATTCACATCGTGGTAAAGCAATTAGATTATTACTTGAGGAGTTTAAACATGAGGATATTGATTTTTAGTGATAATCATGGTGATCAGGAAAATTTAAGACGAGTAATAAAAAAGATCGGTCATGTTGACCGAATTTTCTCTTTAGGTGATTCAGAAATGCGCGATATAGAACTTACGCTTTTGAATGTTGTTGGGGTGAAGGGGAATTATCCATTTGAACCTAAATTCCCATATGAACTTAGTTTTGTTTTTCATGATCAATTAGTTTTTTTAACTCATGGCCATCTTTACCATGTGAAATTAGGTCTTTCAAGCCTTGTTAATCACGCTGATAATATTGGCGCTAAGATTGTATGTTTTGGACACACTCATAGACCACTTTTAGAAGTTATTAATGATATTATTTTTGTTAATCCTGGAGCTTTAGCGAACAAAAGGTCTGGGGATAACCCGAGTTATGGAATCATAGAAATCACTGAAGAAGAGACTACAGTAGTAATAAAAAATGTTTATGATAATATAATCAAAGAATTAAGAAAGAAACATGGAAAAAAATCTAATTAACGAAAAAATAAAAACATTTGAAGCCGAACTGTTAGAACAAAAGACTAACGGTTCTTTGACTTTAGCTTTTGTATTTGATTTTGTTAACTTTTTAATTGAAAATAGAAGTTATGATTATTTAATCGAAGTTCTAGAAAAATTAATAAACGATGAAGTTTTTAAAAATCGAAACGATAATTTAAAATTGATTGATAAGCTTGTATCAATTTTACTTAAGACAGAAGACTTTACAAAGTTAAACAGTTTACTTGATTATCGTTTAAGTTATCTCAGCAGTGAGAGCGATTTGATAATGCAGAAGTTTTATAAAGCGGTATGTTATGAAGGTTTAGCGCTTTATGAAGAATCAATCAAAACTTTATTAAGTATTAAAGATAATATTTCCAGTAAAAACTTGGTCAATAAATACTTAAAATTATCAATGATTTATTTAAAAGTATCTGATTATGACAATGCTCAGAAATACTATAATCATGCGTTAAAGTTTGATAAATTGGCAAGTAATCCAACATTCTTGTTGGCTAAATCAGATCTTTTGAATGCT
>JBAYQC010000131.1:0-3688 GCA_041677365.1 Candidatus Izemoplasmatales bacterium
ACCGTCACCCATCAAGGTTTTATCTAAACCTGGATCAGTTAGGAAATCTTTTCCGACAATCTTTGATAATACAGCGTGATCACCGATATGTTCTGATGCTGTCACAAAGGCTAAAGGCAAAATTGTTATTAAAGCTGTTAAATTTATCTGATAGAAGGTTATTTCACTACCTAAGAAACTAGTTGAACTATCTTTGTAGGATAAAAACATAAACTCAGGAATTTTAAACCAACTTCCAGGATTCTTAGCGACTTCTACAATAGTTGTGTAATCGATAAGTTTAAAGGCCACCGCTAATAAATATCCTCCGATAATTCCCGTTAAAAACGGAATTATCTTTAAAAAACCTTTTGCTTTCATCGCAACAATAATTACAATTAAGAAGCTACCTAAAGCTACTAACATCTCTTTATAACTTCCACCCGCAAGTCCTGATGATGAAATTGCTACAGAAGAAAGACCCAAGCCGATAATCATAATCATTGGACCAATCACCACTGGTGGTAAAATTTTATGCAACCATTTTGTTCCAACCAATTTTATTATCAAACTAATTAAAACATAAGCAATCCCAACACACAAAAGACCTGTTAACGCGCTTGCATAATTACCTACTCCAGTATCAGTGTACCCACTGACTGCACCAATTACACCAATATATGCAAACGAACTTCCTAAATATACTGGAACTTTAGCTTTTGTACATAGAATGTAAATAAGCGTTCCTACCCCAGAACTGAATAATGCAACACTGATGGGAAGTCCAGTAACCATTGGCACTAAAATAGTAGCCCCAAACATAGCAAACACATGTTGAAAACTCAATGCAAACCACTTTCCTGTAGTCGGTTTGTCTTTTACATTTAAAACCATTCTTTCCATAATTACCCCCTAAAATTTTATTTTAAAAAAAAGATGGAAAAAATTATCCATCTTTTTAATCTTAAATATATAATAAGAATTTGATAAGGAAATTAACAACGAATAAAGCTGCTAAGATATACATTACCAGCGATACTTCTTTCCTTCTTTTTGTCACCAACATCATTAATGCATAGAAGATAAATCCAAATGCAATTCCTTCGGCAATACTTGTAGTCATTACCATCATGATGATTGTTATGAATGAAGACGATACAGCTATTGGGTCTAACCAATCGATTTCTTTTAAAGAATTAATCATTAAAGAACCGACAAAAACCAAGGCTAATGATGTGACTGGAGAAAGATAAGCTCCGGTTTCTATTTGAATTGAAGTAACAAAACTGAATAGTGGATAGAATAACAAACTAACAATGAATAACAAACCGACAACAGTAGCTGCTAGACCTGTTCTAGCACCTTGTTTAATTCCGGTAGATGATTCAATATAAGATGTCACTGTAGAAGTTCCCACAATAGCCCCAACAATCGTTCCAGTAGCATCAGCTAATAATGCTTTTTCACCGTTGATTAGTTCTCCATTTTCATCTAGAAGTCCAGCATCATGACCAACTGCTACTAAAGTACCAGCTGTGTCAAAGAAATCAACAAATAAGAAAGTGAAAATAACTGCATAACTCATCGGATTTGATAATAAAGAACCCATTGCTTTAAATGCTTGTCCAAAAGTATTACCAACATCACCAACTCCACCTAAACTAGCTGAACTAAACGAAGGCATTAAGCCGTTAAGTGATGGTATAAGTCCTAATAATACCCCAACTAATCCGGTTACACCGATTGAGATGATAATCGCAAAACGACTAACCTTATTATTAAGTGCATATAGAACAAAAACCAAGAGTATACCAAACAAACCTAATAAAACTGTTGGATGTGCTAAATTACCAAGAGTAACAAAAGTTGAACCATCCGCAACTACTACCCCTGCATTCTTTAAACCCAAAAACGCAATAAAGAAACCAATACCAGCACCAACTGCAAGTTTTAAGTTTTTCGGAATTGCATTGATCACAATTCGTCTTAAACCAGTTACTGAAAGAATCAGAAATAAAACCCCACTGATTAAAACCGCTGCTAATGCTTCTTGCCAAACAAAACCAAGTTTATCACAAACTGTATAAGTGAAGAAAGCATTCACACCCATACCTGAAGCTAAACCTACAGGATAATTTGCATAAAGTCCCATAATTAAGCTTGCCACTGCAGCTGCAATTGCTGTAGCCGCAAATACTGCCGCAAAACTCATACCTGTAGCTGCTAACATATCAGCGTTTACCGGTAATACATAAACCATCGCTAAGAAAATTGTCAAGCCACCTAAAAGTTCTTTAGAAAGGCTTGTTCCTCTTTCCTTAATCTTAAAAAATTTCTCTAAACTGCTTTTTACTTTTTCCACTTCTTTCCCCCTTGTTTTTTTATTTGGCCATAAGAAAAGCCTTAGATTTCTCTAAGGCTAGGCATACAAACAAAGTATAAAGTATGAAACTTTAATTTGTTTAGACTAGCCGTAGTCCAATCATTAACGGTGATTGGGTAGAAACGTTCGAACCATATTTTCGAATTTATACGACCAAATATTTAATTAACTCTATTATAGGAAAGATTTGATAATACTACAACACTAAATTTCTAAAAGTTTAATGAAAACGTTTACTTGAAAATTTTGACTCGCTTATTAATGACAAATTTTTCTTTATCTTCCGGCTGACTAACAATATTACCGAAAGGCATTTGCGCATTTAATTTCCAAGCTTTGGGAATGTCAAAAGCCTTCCTTACACCTTCTTCTATAAGCTCATTGTAATGTTGTAAACTTGCGCCAATACCTAAATCAGCTAGTGCATTCCAAACATTTACTTGTAACATTCCATTTTGCTCAACAGCCCATTTCAAAAAGTTATCTTTATATAAAGGGAACTTCTCTGTCAAAGCTTTTGTAGTTTCTTCATCATCAAAGAAAAGTACAGTTCCATAGCCGTTTTTAAAACCATTTATTTTTGCTTCTGAGTTAGCAAAATCTTTCTCGCTAACCAACTTTTTAATTTCTGATTTAACTAATTCCCATAGGTAATCGTGTTTTTCTTTTAACAATATTACGACTCTTTGACTTTGAGAATTATAAGCTGAAGGAGTTAAAAGTGTAACTTCTTCGATAGTTTTTATAATTGTTTCTTCGCTGATTGTGATTGATTTATTAATTTCATATACGGATCTTCTTCTTTTTAAAGACTCTAAGTAGCTCATATTATTTCTCCTTTATAACCCCTGTATTTGTAAGTTTTACTCCCATAGCTAATGAATCAGAAATTGGACAGTTCTTTTCAATGAACTTAGCAAATTCTTCAAGTTCTGCTTCAGTATTGGGTGACTTGATAAAGTGCATTTTAAAGCGGATTTCTTGAAAACCAGTTCTCACAGGTTTCTTTTGCATTATTCCCGCCATATCCATGTCGCCTTCTATTTCTAAATTTAGCTCACTAAACTCTATATTGAACTGTTTAGCAAACATCTTCGCAACGATCGCTTGACAAGCTCCTAAAACGTTTAACAACCCTGCCATAGGATTAATACCTTGGTTTGTGCCTCCCATTTTTTCTGGTTCGTCAAATAAAATCTTAAAACCTTGTGATTCAGTAATAACTTGCATGCCCTCTTCAAGAGTCTTTGCAGTTGCTTTAAATGTATTTAACATATATATTCCTCCTTTAAAATTAATTATATTATACCACTATTTCGAATTCGA
>JBAYQC010000132.1:0-3640 GCA_041677365.1 Candidatus Izemoplasmatales bacterium
ATATAAAGAAGGAAAAGGTCTTAGCAGTAAAAAGAATATTGAAGATATTGTTTCTTCTAAACTTAGATGGTATTCTGAGTTGGTTAAATATACCGAAGAATCAGACTCTGATGAAGAAATTCTTGATATTTTTACTGATGATATTTTAAGAGCTAATGTCTATGTTTTTACTCCTAAAGGAGAAATTATTGACTTAACAGCTGGAGCTACACCTTTGGACTTTGCCTTTAGAATTCATACGAAAGTCGGAGAAAAAACTGTAGGAGCTATTGTTAATGGCAAAATCAGACCATTGGATTATACTTTAAAAACTGGCGATTTAGTGGAAATTAAGACTTCTCCAAATTCAGTCGGCCCCAATGATAACTGGTTGAAAATTGCAAAAACTTCAAATGCAAGAAGTAAAATTAAAAACTTTTTAAATCGTCAGAGAAGAGAATTTTTAATTGAAAAAGGTAAAGAAGAATTAGATCGAGAAATCAACAATAGACACTTAAATATTACCGTAACTGATAAAGAAGCAATTAAGTTCTTTGAAAACAAAGGTGTAAAATCTTTAGAGGATCTTTACTATGAGATCGGTAAGAACGTTATTTCCCCAATCGGAGCTGTTAATCTGATCGTTGGAAAACCAGAAGTTACAGAAAAAGACTTATTAGAAAAATACTCTAAAGATCAAATTGACGAAAGGAAAGCACGTTATCTACATTCCGATATCAATATCATCGTTGAAGGTCTCGATAAACCTTCGGTTAAGTTAGGAAATTGTTGTAATCCAATTTTAGGCGATGACATTGTTGGCTATATTACCAAGAGCTATGGAATTGTCGTTCATAGAAAAAGTTGTAAGAATGTCGAAACTTTTGATAAAAATCGTTTGATTGATGTTAACTGGGGTACAAATACAATCAAAAAATATGTTACAAATATTAAAATAAGAGTAATGAATAGAGATAATATCCTAGCAGAAATAATCAATGCAGCTACTTCATCAAAAGCAAAAATCATTCAAGTTTCAGCTCAGTCAAACGATGTTAAAGAAGGCACTATAAGAATGAAAATTGAAGTCGGTAGCGTTCTTGAACTCGATAATGTAATTGCAAATATACAAAAAGTAAAGAATGTTTATGCTATTGAGAGGTTAGGCTAATGAGAGTAGTTGTTCAAAGAGTAAAAGCTGCTAGCGTTAGCGTTAAAGATAAATTAGTATCAAAAATTAATCAAGGTCTCTTATTATTGGTAGGTTTTACGCATTCTGATGATCAAAAGACTTTAGAATATGTAGCAAGAAAAGTTGCTAAATTAAGGATTTTCTCCGATGATTCTGGTCAGCTTAATCTTGATATTAATCAAGTTAATGGAGAAATACTTTCGATTTCCCAGTTCACGGTATATGGGGATGTAAAGAAGAGCAATCGACCAAGTTTTACCGAAGCAAGAAATTATGAAGATGCTTTAATACTATATCGAGAATTTAATGAAATTTTAAGAAACGAATTTCATTTAGAAGTTAAAGAAGGTCAATTTGGAAGTGAAATGGATATTGCTTTAGTAAATAGTGGTCCAGTGACCATTATTATCGAAAAAGAATAGACATTCCTATTTGACTATTACGCCAAAATTTAATATAATAGCAATATATCAATCAGGAGGAAAATATATGAATAAGAAAGAAAAAGTCTTTGAAAAAATAAAAGAAATGATTATTGAAGAATTAGGTGTTAAAAAAGAAATTGTAACTATGGAAGCTGGCTTAGCAGAAGATTTTGGTGCTGATTCTTTAGATGCACTTGAATTGTTCAACCAAATCGAAAGCGAATTCCTAATCACCATTTCTGATGAAGCAGCACAAGAAATGAAAGATGTTAAGGACTTGGTTGAATATGTTACTAATCAAGTTAGCGATAGTTATTTTGAATAACATTTATTAACTTGAAAGATTTCGTCCTTTGCAAAAAAGGACGTTTTTTTAAAAGGAGCCAATTACATGATTAGAAAGATTAAAGGAACATACGATGTATTACCAGAAGAAATTAATAAATGGCACAACCTAGAAACAGTAATGCGAAATGTCGCTACACTTTTTAATTTCCAAGAGATAAGAACGCCTATTTTTGAAGCATCTGAACTGTTTCATCGTTCCGTCGGTGAAACGACAGACATTGTAAAAAAAGAAACTTATGACTTTTTAGATCGGGGAAAAAGACTTAATACCTTAAGACCAGAAGGTACTGCAAGTGTAGTTAGAAGTGTTATTGAAAATAAACTTTATACCGAAGAAAATTTGCCCTTAAAGCTTTATTACTACGGACCGATGTTTCGTTATGAACGACCACAAAAAGGTCGCCAAAGACAGTTTCATCAATTTGGGGCAGAAATAATTGGTACAAATTCACCACTTTCAGATGTTGAAATCATCAATTTCGCAGCGACTTTTTTAGAAGCTTTAAAAATTGATAAAATTAAGATAAGAATTAACACCTTAGGTGATAAAGAATCTAAAGATAATTATCGAGTAGCTTTGAATGAGTATTTAGATAAGCATATTCATAAACTTTGTTCAGACTGTAATCGTCGATATAAAGAAAATCCTTTACGAGTTTTAGATTGTAAAGTTGATAAAGATAGCGAAACATTAAAGAATGCGCCTAAGCCATTGGACTATTTATCGGATCGTGCAAAAATGCATTTTGATCAAGTTTTAGCTAGCTTAGACCAGATGAAGTTAAATTATGTCATAGATTCTAACTTAGTTAGAGGACTTGATTATTATACACATACAGTTTTTGAAATTGAAAGTGATTTAGAGACCTTAGGAGCACAAGCAACTCTAGTGGGCGGTGGGAGATATAATAATCTTTATTCATCGTTAGATGGACCAGATTTACCAGCAATGGGGTTTGCTTTTGGAGTTGAAAGACTTTTGTTAGCACTTGAAGCAATTGATTCAGACACTAAAAAACAACCGTTGCACTGTTATTTCATTAATTTAGGTAATCCATTAGAAACCGATGCTTTAAAGATAATCAATGATTTACGCCATGGTGGTTTAGTTGTTGATTATGATTTTCTCAATAAAAGTTTAAAAGCACAATTTAAACAAGCCGATAGACTAAATGCAAGATATTATTTAATTTACGGTGATGAAGAAGCTAAGAAACAAGTTATCAATGTCAAGGATAGCGAAACTAAAGAACAAGTAGAAGTTAAGTTAGACGAGCTTTATCAATATTTATATAACTGTTTGACTAACAAATCTTGCAGCAAGTCATGTGATGGCTGTGAAGGTTGTTAAAAAAACATAGAGGAGAAACATTGTGAAAAAACGTCCGATATCTGATGAAACTTTAACCCGAATTATCAAATACTTAGTGATTATTCTTCTATCTTTTGGAATAATCCTTTTAGCTTTGCAATTCAAAGATTTCTGGAATTGGATTTTTAATGCGTTTAGGACAGTTATAATTCCTGTTGCTTTAGCATATTTATCTGCTTTAATAATATTTCCGTTAATAAAATACCTAGAAAAGAAGGGTGTTGGCCCTAGATTCTTTTCTTTAGGAATTGTATTTATATTTACAATCGGTTTAATTTTTTCCGCTTTTTATTTTTTAACGCCATTGATTATTGAAGAAATCAG
>JBAYQC010000133.1:0-3637 GCA_041677365.1 Candidatus Izemoplasmatales bacterium
AAACTCACTAGTTGATTTAAATTTCCTTGAGGCTTATTATCAAAATACACTAACTAAAATCTCTGATATTCTTACATATAGCCCTAAAGTATATCAATGTGATCAAGTGATTGGTTTTGATCCCTTAAACACTTTTAGAATCAATCAATATATTTACTATAAACACTTTGTAATGATTAAATCAAGAGGCCAAGAAATCTTTGTTCCAACAGATGCTGTTGGAGAAATCAATGAGCTTCAAGAAGTTTTCATAATCTATCAAAAAACAATTTAAAAAGTTCAAGGAGAAATTGCTCCTTGCACTTTTTCTTATGGATAAATAATAACTCCGACAATAATCGCTGCTGAACCAAAACCAATCAATAACAATGTAGTTCCGACCTTACCTAAATATTTGTTGAGAATTTCAAACTTTTTGCTATTCATGATGAATGGCGGTCTAAGTAGCGCAATTAAAAAACACAAAATCCCGTAAATAATTAAAACAATCGCTAAAACTTCCATTATAAACTCCCTTCCTAAACATTATTTCTTTTTGCGTATATCCACATAAATACTGTGGTAAACAACAAATTGTAAATCACACCCAAGAAGAAGTAAACAATCAAACTAAAATTAACTTCGATGGTTGTGATAAGTTCCATTTGAATCATTCTCGCTGACCAAAAACCGGGAGCGAAAACTAAAAATACTTCTTTCCATGATTGGACAAAAAAGGCAATAACTGGAAAAGCTAAGATTAGTCCACTCATTTTCATGATTACAAAACCCTCAACCTTGTTCTTAGCGAAAGAGTTGACAATCAACGCTACTCCCGGCGCTTGTAATGCCGCAACTATCGCTATTAAAGCAATGGTCCAAAATGATGAGTCTGGAAGAAACCCAGTAGTAAGAACAATAATTATAGTAGTTAAAAGACCAAATATAAAACTAATAGCTAATTTCACAATAACATACAATTTAACCGAAATCGGTGTTATCTTTAAACTTAGAAGCATTAAATCATCTTTATCATCAAGAAGCGTAAACGCAGTCAAAGCTCCAAACATATAGCCGGTCATTATAATAAATAACATTGCAATAATCTCAGGAAGAATATGCGCTTCTCCTAATGAGCTATTTAGATATGGAATTAAAAAATAACCTGTCACACCGATTAATACCGGGTAGAATAAAAAGAAAATATACAAGGGATCTCTAAAGAATCCTCTTAGTTCAGATTTAATAATTGCTTTTAACATAATTTATACCCCGCTTGCAGAAACAGCATATTTCTTAAATTTAGGTACTATCAGCCATAAGTAACTTACAACAAATAAGCCAATGCTATAAACCAAAGAGAAGTAATATTTCCATTCAATCGGATTTATTTTGAAAGCACCATTAACTAGTTCTTGTGCTGCTTGAACTGGATTTATAAGTAATATATATTCCCATAGATTAGATTTTAAAACGTTTAGTTCATATAAAACGGTTGGAATTAATGTTAAGAACATTAACATCATCACCGTAACTAACATGGTTGTAAAATCCTTTTGAAAGTAAGCTATATATAAACCCAAAGCTGTAAAAAGAACTGTATTGAGAATAATCGCGATTAAGATTAAAAATATATTTACTTCAATACTTCTAATAAAGATAAAAACTATAACAATTAACAGTGTTGAAAAAACATTGTGAATTGTATTAGCGATAATTTTAGAATTGATAATCTCGGTATTTTTTACCGGTGTTACTAAAATCGTTGATAATGTACTTTCTTTCTTTTCAAAAAACATCACCGAACCGATATACATTACACTCATCATCGTTGTATCTACCAAGACTATCATCGGTAAAATAGCATCAAAGATTTCGTTATCTAAAAAATAAAGTCCAATTCCCCAAATAAAAGCTACGAGCACAGAGATTGAAATAACATTATACTTATGCAGACGTAATAATTCACCCTTAATTAGATACAAGAGTCTATTCATTATTATCACCAAGTTCTACACCGGTGACCTTAATAAAAATATCTTCTAACGTTGTCTCACCGCTGTGAATAGTCTCTATCTGATTGTTTTTAATTAAATCTAGGAAATCGCTGTTTTTACCGATATTATTCATTTCAAATTCCATTGATTTTAAATCACCATTATTGCGATACTCAACTTTTAAACTCTTCTTACCATATCTAAGTTTTAAGTTTCTAGGCGAGTCAATTTCCTTAATTTCACCATTCACAATAAAAGCAACACGGTCACATAATTGATCGATATCAGCCATGATATGTGATGTGATAAAAACAGTTCCACCCTGATCTCTAAACTCTCTGATTAACTGTTTTAAAATCATCGCATTGGTAGGATCAAGTCCATTAGTTGGTTCATCTAAGAAAAGCATCTTTGGATTATTTAAAAGTGCTCTAACTAAATTAAGACGTATTTTCATACCCTTTGAAAACTCTCCAACCAATTTATCACGGTCTTCCCAAAGGCCAACTCTTTCCATTAATTTTTTTACATCAGCGTTATTCTTATAAAGATTTAAGAAGAAGTTAATGTTTTCCATAGCTGTCATTTTTGAAAAGTGAATTGGCATTTCAAAACTAACCCCGATATCTTCATAGAAATCACTACCATAAGTTTTTAAATCCTTACCATTGTAAGTAATATCTCCTTGGTAGTCTTCTAAGATTTTAATAATAATTTTTTGAGTCGTACTTTTACCAGCACCACTCGGGCCTAAAAAACCAAAGATCTCTCCAGGTTTGATTTCAAAACTTAGACCCTTCAATACATCTTCTTGATTCTTTTTGTACTTAAACCTTAAATCATTAACTTTAAACATCTTTTTAACCTTCCTTTACTCCATATTCAATAATTTGGAGAATTTTGTCATTTTTTTCCAGCATGCGTTTAAAAGACGCTTCAGGATTATTTATATCTAATTCATCAATAGCAATATTGCTGGTCAATTCTAATATCATTCTAGCAAAGATATGCGTGTCAATGTCTTTTCTGATTAAACCTTTTTCCTTGTCTTGATCGATTAAGTTTGCGTAGATGGTTTCTGCCATTTGCATTGATTCAGCTAAAACCTTTTGATATATCTCATTTTTGTTCTTTAACAATAAATCTAAAATCTTTACGTGAATCGGTCTAGCTAAAGCGAATTTTACACCCTCTTCAAATAATTTTCTGGTTAATTGTAAAAAACTCAGATTAGCAATATTTTGAAGTGTCGGACCTAAAAACTCCAACTTAGTCTCTTGAATCAGTTTAAGGAGATATAAATATAAATCTTCTTTATCTTCAAAATATTGATAGAAACTACCTCTAGGAATTTTTGCCTTCTTTATTATGTCGGAAATCATTACCTGTTCATAAGGTTTTTCCGAGAAAAAAGCTAAAGCCGAGTTAATTACTCGGTCTTTTTTTTCTTTATCTAAATTTAAAAATGTAGTTTTTGGCATTGATATCTCCTATAATGTGACAACCTTGTCATATTAAATTATACGCTAATAATATCATTAACACAAGCATATATCAATAGGATAATAAAAAAAGCCGCTTTGATATTAAAGCGACTTAATGTATTTATCGATTTTTATAGCGGCTTCTTTTCCAGCACCCATAGCTAAAATGACTGTAGC
>JBAYQC010000134.1:0-3627 GCA_041677365.1 Candidatus Izemoplasmatales bacterium
CAAAGACTGCGCTTCGGTAATCGTTGTAAAAGACTTCGATCTTAGTTTCAGATATGTCCAGGCAATATTCTTCTTGTGCTAAGTCTTCTACTTTAGTAAAGACTAATTCATTGCTTTTTTCTCCATATTTGAAGTTAAAATATTCATCAACAATCACTTTTAAATCAGTTAAGTCTTCAGAGTAATTGATTGATATTGGTTTTTTTATATCAAAAAAATTCTGCTTTTGTACTATTTTTTTTGGTTTGGGTAAAATCATCTTCTTAAAAACTCCTTAAATTATTTTCGGTATAAATTTTTTTCTTTGTTGATTTTATAAAAACTTACTAATTAATTTATCAATAACTAAATCAATTTTGTTATTTTGATTATAGTAAGTCAAGATTGTAAATCGATCCCTAATCTTATATGCACTTCTCAATGTATCGATTAGTAAGGGTTTGTCCACATCAATTTCACTAAATCTTGTTGGTGCGTTAAAAACTTTTAATAGTTCAGCTATTTCTTCAGATTCTGGTAATTCAGAAATAATTTTTGTTATTGATTGGCGCTTTTCTTTTTCAAACCAAGATAAATCTAAACTTCTATACAACTCTATAGCTATTAAGGTCCCTAATCCAACCTTAAGTCCATGAAGTGGAATGGGTAGATTATTCTTGATAAAATTCATTTCTAGGTAATGTGAAATATGATGTTCACTCCCACTTGCAGGACGGGAGTTACCACAGATTTTCATCGCTATTCCCGCAGTATTTAAAGCATCCATTAGTAGTGATATTCCTAAATCATCTTTAACCTTGATTAAATCAAAGGACTTGATAACTTGTGTTAAAGCCTCATTCATCATCTTAAAAGCTTCCTTATGGATTTCTTCACTATTTAAAATATGGGCAAATTGCCAATCAGCAAGAGCGGTATATTTACCTAAAATATCCCCGATTCCTGCAGCTATCATAATTTCTGGAGCATTTTTCACCACTTCAATATCAATCAACATTTCCGTGGGAGGATTAACTTCAAAAGTAATTTTCTTGCCATTATTGATTAAAGCTGAGCCTTTAGATAAATAACCATCCATTGATGGTGCTGTCGCAAAGATAGCATAATTTAAGTTTAGTTTAGTCGCGACATATTTGCCTAAATCATTGATGCTACCAGATCCGATTGCTAGAACATATGAACTGTTTTTAGCTTGGCTAATCAAATCGTTTGCTAAATCAACGGTAGGAATTAATTCCGCTTCCATTATCACTTTCTCAGAGTAATGAATATTATTCTTCTTTAAAGCATCTAGAAGCTTTGTCGCTTTAAAAAACGTATTTATATCACCAAAAACAAAAAGTGATCTGTTTTTGACTTGTGTTAAAAATCTTCCAAAATCGTCATTTTTTATCTTGTGAATTATCATCTAACGAACTACCTTTTCTCAATAATTTGCGAAATTAATTGTTCTGCCAAGACTTTACTAGCGGGAAAGAAATCATTTTCGGGTTTGACTTCTAAACTAATAGTTCCTGAGAAATCAATCTCTGCGAGTGCTTGAGTAAAGTCATTCCAATTGATATTGCCTTGTCCAGGTAGTACGTGTTGATCAAGACTACCATAGTTATCATGAATATGAAGAACTTTCAGCCTTTTTCCAATTAATCTAATCATCTCTGTTTGGGCTTTACCTGCGATGTTCAAATGTCCGGTATCCAAACAATGTACAAAGTATTCTTCAGGAAGTTTATCTAGTAGTTTTTTAATTCCTTCAGGATAAGAAAATTGAATGTTTCTAATATTCGGTTTATCCCAATCAAAAATATTCTCAATCGCTGCTTTGACATTGTTTTTCTTTAATTCCGGCAATAGTTTTCTAAAGAATTGTAAATTGAAGTCCATTTCTTCTTTATCAAAAGCCTTTCCTCCATAAAGAGGAAAAGCAATTGGGTGTAAAACCATATATTCTGCACCAACTAAACCAGTAACTAGAATTGAACGTTTTTGTGACTTTAAAAAATCTTTATCTAAAAACTTCGGAAAAACAGCATATGGAGCATGTGTTTGTGAAATCTCAATTCCTTGATCATCAGCGTATTTTTTAAATTCGGTAAAATGTTTAATGATTTCCTTCTTGGATAACTTCATCCAATCAAAAAATTTACGGTAACCGCCTAGTGATAAGTCAATAGATTGAAAACCTGCTTTTTTAGCATAATCAATATAATCATAAGGAGATTTAATATCATTTACTTCTAAAGACCAAGTACAAATTCCTGTTTTCATAATCTTTTCCTTCCTTTTATAATAGTTTATCTCGATATTTTTTTAAGAGATAAACCCAATCAGTTTGTATAATTGTAAATCCATAATCGATTAATTTTTTCCAACCCGCTTCTTCTCCATCATTTATGCTCACATAATCGTCAAGACCTGCAGCTAGCGGATATTTATCGTCAATCACTAAAGAATTCGCCCATAATGCATAACCTTTATTCTTCCATTCGGTGATTAGTTTATCATCTAACAAAGGGCTTCTAAGGTCATTGAACACCAATTCTAGTCCAATCATATCAATATTGTTAGCTTCGCAATACTTCACTTGCTCAACATTGGTAATAATTGGAATAAACATAAGTGGCTTAGAAATGCTTTTCAACCAGCCACAAAAGATTTTTGTTGGTGGGGCCTTGATAATAATTTGATCTAACATATTTAATCTATCTATCATATTGATTACCTCAAAGAAAAGACTTTCTTCTCGGTAACATCTGTCTAAATTAATAAGTGCTTTGTTCTTTAATGCTTTTAAAACATCCTCAAGTTTTTCAACTCTTTGTTTGGTATAAAAACCATAGCGGTTTATATAATAAAGTTTCTCGATTTCTTCTGAATTATAAGTTGTGAAATTTCTGTCAAGATTCAACATTCTTTTTTCTTCTGTATCATGAAATATAAAAAGCTCACCGTCTTTAGTTCTTGATACGTCCATTTCAATGATATCCGCCCCTAAATTCAAAGCGTTATTGAACGCTGGCAAAGTGTTTTCAATAATACCACCGCCAAAAGAACCTCGATGAGCACAAATAAGAATTCTCTTTTGTTGCATTTTTCTTGTAAAAACTTCAGCGTTGTTTATCATGTTTTCCTCATTCTCACATAAAAGATGGAAAAAGAGCTCAGAAAGACTCGTTTCCGAGCTCTCCATCTTGTTAAATTATTGCTTTATTACCTTTAAAAACTGTTATTTAAACACTTGCAGTTACTGTTAGTGTAATCTCATCAGTTAAAGTTGAATCAAATAAGCTTTCCACTACAACAGTGATAGTTGTAGCTTCTAAAACTGTAGTGTCAACAGTTAATAAACCGTCTTCACTAAGTGTAACACCTGTAACTTCTTCTGATAATGAAAATTGTACTTTATGTGTGTTGTTTACAGTAATAACTAAACCTGTTCCTTGGACAATCTCTGTCTCAACATTAGTGATGTCAACTGTATCAGAGAAACCATCTAGATGTGGGTAATATCCATTCTCAAATACCCAATGTTCATTGAATGATGTTACATCAGAATCTAAGTAGAAAGCATCCAAATCAGTATAAGCAACTACATTTGTAACTGATCCTAACATTGTCCCTCCTGAA
>JBAYQC010000135.1:0-3617 GCA_041677365.1 Candidatus Izemoplasmatales bacterium
AAAGTCTAAACGCGGAGGAATATTTAATTTCACCGATTATAAATTTGATTGGATGAAGGTTTTTTATTTTGTAATCTTTATATTCTTATTTATAACCGTTATTATTAGTATTTTCCCGCCACTTTGGTTGTTGCTATCGAGTTTTAAAGATACTAGTGAAGTTCTTACAAGTAACTTCAAACTCTTTCCACAGTCAATTGAATTAAGACGAATAATTGATGTTTGGAATCAATTTGATTTCGGTCGGTTCTATTTAAACTCATTTTTACTAGTCGCTGGAGCTTTGGTTTCTTCGATTCTTTTTAACGGACTTTTAGCATATGCAGTAGCGGTGATAAAACCCAGAGGCTATAAGGTAATTGATCTTTTGGTAATGTCGACTTTAATGATTCCAGCAATTATTAACATTAGTCCTCTGTATATGAACATAGTTAATCTTTTTAACTCGTTAAGCAACTTATTTGGAACTAATGTTTGGAACATACCTTATTTTTCTTATTTACCATTATGGTTAATTTATGGAGCCAATGCTTATTACTACGTCTTATTTAGAGTTTACTTCTCAAAAATACCAACTGCTCTTTTTGAAGCAGCGAGGATTGATGGAGCTAGCAATTGGCAAATGTTTCGTCATGTATTAGCTCCGCTTTCAGTACCGATAATCTCAGTAGTAGGAATATTCACAATCAATGCGGCTTGGAGTGATTTCTTATTACCTTCATTAATGACTCAAATAAATCAAAATGAACAACCGATTATGGTAAAACTATACAATATGTATGCTAATCAAATGGCTCAAGTAACTTTACAAGAGCGATTAATGACGATTATGTTTTCAATAATACCCCCAATTGTTCTCTTTGCTTTCTTCCAAAAGAAGATTGCAGAGAATGTAGCGACTACGGGATTAAAGGAGTAAATTATGCCGAAAATTAAAAATCAATATTTAAAAGTCGATCCGTGGAAAATTGAAGAAGTTGGTTATAAAAAGGAAGAATCAATGGTTAGTGAATCATTGTTTTCGTTGGCTAATGAATATATGGGCATCAGAGGCTTTTTTGAAGAAGATTCTGATGAAAAAAGTTTATTAGGAGTATATTTTAATGGACTTTATACTTATTCACCCAAGCAGATTGAATCGGCTTATAAGGGTATTACTGATAAAGTACACTTTATGGTTAATAGTGTAAACTGGGTAAGGGTTCAAATTGAAATTAATAATCAAATTATTAACTTTAGTGAAATTAATCATAAAAACTTCTCCCGAAGTTTAGATTTTAAATCTGGAGAGTTATTAAGAAGCTATACAGCTATCTTAAACGATGGATTAGAAGTTGAGTTTAGTTTCAAACGTTTATTGTCAATGAATACTCCAGAATATGGTTACCAATATTTAACAATTAAAGCTAATAAAGATATTGATTTAGCAGTAAAGTTTAGTCTCGATTTTAACACTTTGCACTGGGGTAAATATCATTTTTGGGAAGAAAAGCAAAAGTCCGCAACAAGTCCCACATATGTACTAGGCGAATTACCAACTAAACAAAGATTATTAGCTTTAATGCATATTGAAACTAATAAAGACTGTGAAATCAGTTATGAAGAAAGTGATTTAGCAGTAGAAAGAAAATATAAACTTAGATTAAAAAAAGCAGAAAGTATTAATTTTGAAAGAAAATTTACCGGTTTAAAAGAAAAACAAGCTTCAGAAAAATCCCATGACTTGCTCGAAAAAGGTTTAAAGCTTTTATCTAATCAACCTTCTTATCAAGAAGCTTATGCTATGAACATAAAATATTATCAAGAATTTTGGAATAATTTTGATATCAGTATCAAAGGTAATGAAGAGCATCAACAAGGGATTAGATTTTGTTTGTTTCAGCTCCAACAAACCTTCCACGGCGTGGATGAAACCAATAATATTGGAGCTAAAGGCTTAACTGGTGAAGCTTACAGTGGTCATACTTTCTGGGACACCGAGACTTTTTGTTTTCCTTTCTATTTATTAAACCTTTCTTCAGCAGCTAAAAATCTATTAATGTATCGCTATCACACCCTACCTCAAGCAAAAGAAAGAGCTAAGGAATTAGATTGTTTGGGTGCTTGTTATCCAATAGCGACCTTAAATGGTGAAGAATCATGTGATCTATGGCAACATGCCTCTTTACAATTGCAGCCTTCAACCGCGATTGTTTATGCGATTAGACATTATATGATGATTACTAACGACGATGACTTCCTTAATGATTATGGTATGGAGATGTTGATTGAAATCTCTAGATATTTATATTCTAGAGGAGATTTCAACCAAACAAGAACGCATTTTGGCTTTTATGGAGTAATGGGTCCAGACGAATTCCAAATGATGGTGAATCACAATACCTATACTAATTATTTAGGTAAAGAGAGTTTTAAGTTTACTTTAGAAATGCTTGCTTATATAAAAGAGAATTACGCTGATAAATACTGTCAAATTTTAAGTAAACTTAATCTAACTGAAGAAGAAATAAATATTTGGCAGGAAGCTGAAGCAAAAATGTTTTTATTATATGATGAAAAAACTCAGCTTTACGAACAACATTTAGGTTATTATGAATTGCCTCATCTTGATATTAATTCAATTCCAGCAACTGATTTTCCGCTTTATCATAATTGGACTTATGACAGAATTTATCGTAACGATATGATAAAACAACCGGATGTTTTAATGTTTATGTTTTTGTTTAATAGTGATTTTTCTAATGAAGTCTTACAAAAAAATTATGATTTTTATGAACCTAGATGTATCCATGAATCTTCACTATCACCATCAATTCATTCAATTTTAGCTTTGCAGTTAGATAAGAATGAAGAAGGATATAAATTTTTTGAGTTTGCGACTAGACTTGATTTAGATAATTATAACCGCAACACCTTAGAAGGATTGCATTTAACCAGCATCTATGCAGCTTGGATGAACATTGTCTATGGATATGGAGGGTTAAGAACTGATGCGTTACCAATAAGGTTAAATCCTACAATTCCAGAAGCTTGGGATGCTTATAGTTTCCATTTCACTTATAAAAGCATTAAAATCAAAGTTGAAGTGGATAAAAAGAGTTTCACTTTGATTTTAGCTGAAGATTTAGCTGAACCAATAGAGATAAAAACAAAACCAGTTTACTTGAAAAAAGGTAAAAATACTTTTGCTATTTAAAGGAATATAATATGTTTGTAAAAGAAGATTACTATGATTATGATAAGCGCTTTATTTCTTCAACCAAATTCTTATTAGCCAATGGATATTATGGCTATCGCGGCAATTTATCAGAGGACAAAGCAGAGGATATGGTCGCTTGGAATTTAAATGGAGTTTATGATCAAGTGGGTGAAAACTGGCGTGAGTCAATCAATGCTTTTAACCCACTTTTTACTCTTATTGAATATCAGAATCATCATCTTCATCCTAAAGATACATTTTATAAAGAACATCAGTTAGCTTTGAATCTAGATAATGGAGTTTTAACAAGAAAAACGGTTTTTACCTTAGCGGATGTAGAGATTGAAATATCTTCAAGAAGATTTGCTAATCAAACAAAGCTTAATTGTTTGCATGAAGAATATACTTTTAAAGCCAA
>JBAYQC010000136.1:0-3615 GCA_041677365.1 Candidatus Izemoplasmatales bacterium
CTTAATTCACTTATTTCACCATTTATAATCATTGTGCCTCGATACTCTACATCAAACTCCCCCTTGTAAATATCCTTAATCCCCATATCGTCTAAAAAACTTAAATTACCATCTATATATAGATTTTGATTGTCTATTTGAATTATTAAAACTTTGTTAATATTCATGTATCCTTGGGGTTTTTCGGTCAAAACTAAAGTATCGACTAGCTCTCCTTCAAAATTATATTTTAAAATTATCGTCTTAAGGTAAAGCATACCTTTCTCAAAATTTTTGTGAGCGTAAACTTCATTGACAACTAAAAAATATTCTTCTCCTACATTCGCTAAGTACCGGAAATTATCATTTTCACCGCTATCAAAAATTACCTCTTTGATTAAGTCATTTGTAGAGAGACTAAATATTCTCAAATAACCATCAGTTGATAAATGATCATTAACCATACCTACTTCAACTCTAAAGTCATTAATCTCTAAAGTATCATACTGGCTATAACTTATATAAAATGAAGGAAGAAATAATAAAATAATTAACTTATGAAACAGCATAAAAAAACCTCCCAACCAAGTAAATAATACTTGTAGGGAGGTTTATTTCTCTAATAAATTATAGTAGAGCTAATGTATCTCTAGCAATCATAACTTCTTCATTTGTAGGAATTACGAATACTTTAATTTTTGAATCATCAGCAGAGATTAGTCTTTCAACTCCTCTACAGTCGTTTCTTTCGTCATCAACTTTAACACCTAAAGCGCTAAGACGATTACAAACGTTCGCTCTTGTTGCTTTAGCGTTTTCTCCAATACCTGCAGTAAAGACGATAGCATCCGCTCCACCCATATAAACGTAATAACTAGCAATATAATCAGCAATTCTTTTGGCTTGAACGTTAATAGCTAATTCAGCTCGATGATTTCCTTTAGAGGCTGCATCAACTAAATCTCTTGAATCTGATGAAAGTCCAGAAACGCCAATATAACCAGATTGCTTATTTAGATAATTAGTAATTTCTTTTACTGATTTTCCTTTTTTATTTACCATATACTCAATTATTGCTGGATCGATATTACCTGATCTTGTTCCCATAGGAATTCCTTCTAAAGGTGTAAATCCCATTGAAGTATCAACGGATTGACCGCCTTTTACAGCACAGATTGAAGCTCCGTTTCCAATATGAGCAACTATCACATTAATATCTTTAGAAGATTTATTCATAATTTCTGCAGTACGCTCAGATACATATTTGTGAGAAGTTCCATGAAAACCATATTTTCTAACTTTATATCTTTGGTACCAATCGTAAGGAACGGCGTAAAGATAAGACTCTTCTGGAATACTATGATGGAATGCTGTATCGAATACACCAACATGTTTAACGTTTGGTAAAACTTCTTTAAAAGCTTTTATTCCCGTTAAATTAGGACCTAGATGTAAAGGTGCTAAATCAATAATACTTTCTAAATAAGAAATTTCTTCTTCATCTAACACTAAAGATTCTGCAATTTTATCGCCACCATGAACAACTCTGTGACCAACTCCAGAAATTTCATCAAAACTTTTAATAATACCGTGTTCAATCAATTTATTCAAAAGAATATTTACTGCCTCTGCGTGATCTTCAATATCACTAGTTTCTTCAATTTTATCACCGTTAACTTTTATTGCAAATACGGAATTTTTCATTCCAATTCTTTCCACAATACCACTAGTGATTAATTTTTCACTCGGCATTTCTAATAACTGAAACTTTAAAGATGAACTCCCTGCATTTACCGCCATAAT
Source organism: Candidatus Izemoplasmatales bacterium (assembly GCA_041677365.1). Lineage (GTDB taxonomy): Bacteria > Bacillota_I > Bacilli_A > Izemoplasmatales > Hujiaoplasmataceae > UBA2289. The sequence goes on from JBAYQC010000136.1 coordinate 1,783, forward strand.
TTTTTTCATGTAGCTACCTCACTTTTTTAAATTCTATTTGTTTAAACCAGTCATTAATCTGACCTATCACTTTTTCTGTTTCCGATTGATTATTAAAATCTGGTAAATCAGCCATTAAAAATTTATTTGGCTTAATGAAATCTTTACCGATTCTTTGCAAGATAAAAATACTTTTCTTGTCATTTTTAAAAAATGTCTCTGGAAGAACCAACATTCCAAAAAAATGCCAATCATTCTTAACTTCATAAATAAACTCTTTTAATAAACTACTATCAAAAAACGAATTGTCAATAACACTAATCAAAAAACTATTGTCTTTTAAAAGCTCTTTATTGTACTTGATTAATTGAAAAACATCCGTTTGTGACAGTCCACTAAAATCTGTAACAATTAAATTTGCTTTTATATTTGAAAAGGTTAAAGCGTCTTGAAAATATACATCTTCACCATAGTTGAGCATTCCAAAAAGTGCTTGAGTTAACTTTGAGAAAACCAAATCTTTATCAACACCGATTAAGGTCATAGATTTTTCAAGGTTATTAGCCATCGATGTAATTAAATTACCCGAGCCTACCAACGGATCATATACTACCAAATCTTTTCTTTCATAAAGTTTTTCTACTAAATAAGAAAAAAATAATCCGATACTTTCCGGTGTGATCATTTGATTGGATATGTTTTTATGTTTAAGACCTTTAAGACAAGCAAATTGAAACGCTTTTCTAATTTCTTCTTTGTCAAACTCAACTTGACTTATTGTCGAAATTATCTTTTCCAACTCCTGATTTAATTCCTCACTAGATTCATTAGCTGAATCAGCTAATATATTCTCACATGTTTTAACAATCCCTTCAAGATAAGGAAGCTTTGTTTTTTCATATAAGAGTGTCGCCGATTGATCAAAACAATCAAATAACAATTCAACATTTTTTTGATTTACCACTAATATCACCAACGATAATTTTATCATAATATTCAAATTTTGACAATAAAAAACCCTTATATATCCAATAAATTCGGTAAAAATTAAAATATGAATAGTAATTCATATCTAAAAGCAGTTATTTACTGGTAAAATCCCTTGAAAACGCAAAAAAAGTGACTTATGTATAAAACTATGATATGATTAAACTGGTGAAGAATATGAAAGAAAAAGCGATTGAACTAATCAAAGCTTACCAACAATCTACAAAGGGCAAAAATCCCACTTGTAAGTATTATCCTACATGCTCAAATTATGCAATTGATGCTTATAAAAACTATAATTTTTTTAAAGCTTCATTTTTGTCTCTTTGGCGTATTTTGCGTTGTAATCCTTTATCAAACGGCGGTTATGATCCGATTCCCAAACTTAAGAAACAATTTAAAATTGACCAAGAAAAAAATAAATTTAATCCTCTAAAATAAAAAAACTGTTGATTTCAACAGTTTTTCTTTTACAGGCAAATATGCAGCATTTATTTTCGTCTTTATAATCACTTCTTGTACTAGCAATACACCTTAATTTATAACTTGTGGATTTTGAAATTTATTTACGGTCTTAACATATCTTTTTTATGTTTATTTTTTTGTCTCACAAATAAAAATAGCCCCCTTAATCAGAGTGGTATTTTTTTAAATATACCATATCTCCAACTATTGGAAGCTACTTCAATTATTGGCTGTGGTAAACCAGTTACAGAGATACCATTTAGCACCCCTGTATAATTTTTTAGCACCCTTGATTCAATTGACATAGTATCTATATTTTACACCGCTAATGGTTTTTTATGGTTTTAAACATGCAATAGGTATAACATAGATGCCATCTTCTCTTTTATATGCAAATGAATC
>JBAYQC010000137.1:0-3386 GCA_041677365.1 Candidatus Izemoplasmatales bacterium
TCTAATCTAGCCATTTAAGACTCCTTTCTTCGGCTAGAACACATATTTATTATGACACACATTTCTTTTAAAACTAAATGCAATTTAAAATTCCTTTTATTGCGTTTAATTTAATAAGTAACAGAATAAAAATGCTTGACATATTTATTTGCATATGTTAAGATATTTGTAGTAAAAAGCAAAGTTAGCGAAAGCTAGCGACGCAAAGCTATAGGGCCTTCCTAATAAGGGTGGTAGCCAGTTGCCGATATCAGTAATGGTAGAGGCTTTTTTTTATACGAAATTTACAAAACGCCTCTTCAATAAAAGCAAAGCTAATGAAAGTTAGTGACGCAAAGCTATAGGGCCTTCTAATTTATTGATGGTAGCCAGTTGCCGTAGATATTCTAATCAATATTTACTTGCAGCTGGCTTTTTTATTTGCTTAACAAACAAAATTAAATGATTAGCCAAGAAAAAAAGGTGTTTACAGTTTAACTTACTTACTCATATAGTTTAGAAAGTAATTGGACTGTCACAATAAAAAAATAATAAAATTTAAAGGAGATTATAAAGTATGAAAATTTTAAAAAGAAAGAATTTAGTTTTAGTATTATTAGTATTATTTGCATTAGCAGTATCAGGAACAACTTATGCTTATTGGGCAAGTGAAGTTAACGGAACAGAAGATTCAGTAGTAGATGATAATGTAACCATCGGTACTGGTGAAGCGATCACAATCGATGTTACTGTGGCAGACACAACCGATAACTCTTTATTATTAATCCCATCAACAGTTACTCCAAAAACTGGAGAAACAAACTCAATTACAGTATCTTACACTGTTACTTGGAAAAATGATGATTTATTAGATGGCGTAGCAGATCAAACAGTTTCTGCTTTAGTAGAAAATATTGCTGTAAATGGAGTAGCTAATCCTTATAATTTAATCTCAGTTGAAGCAGACGTAAATAATCCTACAACAATTGGACTTAACGAAACTGTAACATTTAACTTCGTAGTTACAATGGATGAACCTCTAAATGTAACTCAATATAATGCTGTAGCTGGATTACCTATAACTTTTAATATTACATTTACAGTTGGTGAATTAGCTTAGTAATTAATACTGATTATTAATTAACTTAGCAGAGAATGCGAGGTGAAAACATGAAAGCAAAACGGATATTCTTACAAGTAATCATTATTTTGTTTCTTGTCCTTTTAGCTTTGATTTCTGTTTCTAACACCTATGCATATTGGACAAGTGATGTCAATTATTCAAGTGATGCCAATCGAAAAACCATAAATATTGGTTCTTGGACAATACTATCAGACATTGAATTAACGATTCAAGATCTAGAAACTATAGCGGAATTAATGGAAACAAGCGATGAACCCATCGAGATGGTTTATGATAATTTTACAGTTACTAATGGTGCCGAAGTGTTTTTTGAAAACATTAACTATGAAGGAATCCCTTGGGATATATTAGGGATTGGGACCGTAGATAGGAATTCACGAAGACCTACTATTGGCTTTGTTCAAGTTGTTGATAGAAGTGTTGATGAGAATAATAATCCAATCCACTCAATTCTGCCTCCAGCACCAAGTGAAGTAGAACCATATCCAGAATATAGTTTCTTCATCGCTAATGATGTAATGAATACTGCGACAAATAATTTAACTAGTATTAGACTTAACTATTTAGTACAAATGACAACTAGTGAGAAGGTTTCTAATTTATCCAGCATTTCATTCTATGCTTTAAGAGGACTTAATGCTGGTAATGATGAAGGAGTAAGTTATGACCCGCTTGTTGATCGCAGTTTTACTGTTTCGATTAGTCAAGATGGATTAAATTGGATTAGTCTTGGAAATGAAACCCCAGGATCCACTACCAATAATCAAGCAGTTTTTGATTTTTATAATTTCGACATTCCAACTAACCTTGAAAACGAAGATGTCTATATTAGAATAAGTTTTGATGGAGGTTCTGTCTTTAGTAAGGGAAATCATTATTACTCTCGATTAGTGATTGATGATTTGCAATTAAATAATCCTTAAAAATATAGGAAGCTTAGTCTTCCTTTTTTTGCGTTTTTATTGTCATGAATAGTTTTATGTGATATAATTCACGCATAAATTATCTCAGAACTCCAAGGTGGTTTTCTTTATGAAACGCTCAAATAAAAAAAGCTTGGAAGTTGTTACTTCATCGATATTCTATTTTATAGTTGTTGTTTTGGTGTTTTATATATTGGTAGAATTGCTTTTGCCGAAACAAACTGTTAAAATCTTTGGTTTTAAGCCTTATTCAGTTATTACAAGGTCGATGGAGCCAGTTATTATGGATGGCGACTTCATTATTGTTGGCAACGCGAAATATGACGAACTAGTGCCGCAGGATATTATCTCTTTCTACGCTGATTTTGATAATGATGGAAAAAAAGAGATAATAACGCATTATATAGCTTCTGTAAATGATGATGGAGCTAGGAGGACCTATAAGACTCAAGGCTATGAACGACCGATTGATTCTTGGATTCTAACTGATAGTGATATATTAGGGGTATATAGTTTTAAAATTCCATATTTAGGTAAGTTTGTTACATTTTTAAAAACACCATTAGGGATTGCTGTTTTAGTTTTAAATGTAGCAGTTATTATTTTACTTAAAATAAATATTGATAAATTTAGGAACAAAAAGAAAATAGAAACTAAAAAAGACACTTAAATAAAAGAATAGTGTAGGTGTTTTTACTTGCTAATGCTTTTGAATAACTTTAATAAGAATTAACCTGATAGGGGAGAAAATGATGAAGAAAAACAAACTAACTTTAATTAGAAATAATATTCTCTATTTATTTATCGCTATATTTGCTTTCTATTTGATCTTTGATCTCATAGCCCCAGATAAAACTGTATCAGTTTTTGGCTTTAAAATTTACACTGTCAGTTCACCATCAATGGAACCAACTCTTATGGTAGATGATGCTGTATTGGTAGTTAGAACTGATGTTGATAAACTTGTAGAAAACAAAGACATAATAACCTTCAAAGCATATATCCCAGAACTAGGTGAAGAAGATGTTGTTACTCATTATTTTGCTGGTGTTATAGACACTGATGATACTCTGAGTTATAAAACTCGTGGAGAAACTTCTGAGATAGATGAGTGGAAGGATTCCGAAGGAAACCCTGTAGATATTAAACGAGAAGATATAATTGGAAAGGTTAGTTTTAAATTACCTTACCTAGGTGAGTTAATTAAAATTTTGCGAGATCCAATTATGGTTATATTAATTGTAATCAATATTGGTATAATTATTTATACGGTAAAGTTAATTAAATCAAGAAGAAAAACTGCTTAAAAGACCTTTAAAGACATAAAGGTCTTTTTTTAA
>JBAYQC010000138.1:0-3370 GCA_041677365.1 Candidatus Izemoplasmatales bacterium
GTAATATTATTGTCTTCTAAAACTGTCAAAGCAAAATGATTGTTTATAATCTGTGCTTGATTTACTAAATTAGATTTGGTTTTTATATCATCTAAGGATTCTCTTAAAATCAATTTTGCCTTCGCTGGGTCTGCTCCATACATTCTTAACCTAGCTGCTGCTTCAAAAGTTCTCGTTCCCGTATGGGTTGAGAAATTATTAGTATCAATCATCATTCCTGCTAACATCACTGTGGCTTCAAAAGGATCTAATTCTACTTCATCACGATAAAAATCAATCAATTCAGTAACGAGTTCAACTGATGATGAAGCATATGGTTCTACATAGTTCATCAGAAAATCAGCTATCGAGTTGTCTAAACGACGATGATGATCGATTACAACTATATGTTTCGTTTTTTCTGTAAGGCCAGGTACATTTGATTGAGCAGGTGAATGATGGTCAATCAAGATTAAAAGCGAATCATGATTAATCTGATCTAAAGCATCTTCTGGGTCAATTACGTAATCTAGTAATTTAACATATTCCCGATTTAGCATATTGATTAACTTTGAAGTAGTTTGATCAACATTATCAAAATCCAGAACAATTCTCGAAGCTTTATTTTTCTTTAAAGCCATGGCTAACAATCCAATCGCTCCACCTAAAGCATCTAAGTCTGTGCCCTTATGAGGCATGATATAAACCGAATTTCTTTCCGTAAAGAAATCCTCTAAAGCTCGAGAATTCACTTTAGCGGTAATTTTAGATCTTTTCTCTACGGTATTAGTTTTCCCACCAAAAAACTTCAGTGGTTGATTTTTCAAATTAATAACCGCTTGATCTCCACCCCTAGCAACAGCTAACTTTAAGGCTTCTTCAGCGGCATCTCCAAGTTCTGCAGGGCTAGCTTCAAAAGCAGCTATCCCAATTGACAAAGTAACTCTCACATCATTTTCTTTAGCAATTTGAGCGATTTTATTCAAGATAGTAAACTGTTCCTTCATCAAATGATCTAGACGTTTACGGTCCATCATAATGACAGATTTTTCCGGTCTTAAGTTGATAAAGTAAATATTATTTACTGAACACCATGTATTTAAAGCCGATAACAACACACCTTGAATATTAGCTTTGATTTGAAAGTCAAGGTTAGATGTTGCTTCAGAAAAATTATCCAAACTCATAACTCCGATAACATCGGAGTAATCATAGTATTTCTGTTTAATTGTTTCTCGATCAGTAACTTCAAATAAATAGACAGTACTGTTTTTCGGATAATGAATTATATCAAAAATTCGGTCATAAACCGGTGAAGTAAACTTCCCAATTCGTTTTTGAACACTGTCAAAAATATCTCGATTTATTACTTTGAGATTTCTGTCAACCAAGGCATTAGAGAAAATCTCTTTTGCTTCAGGGTTAGCGAAAACGACGTTAAACTCTTCATCATAAAGAATGATTCCCACAGGTAAATAAGTAAGTGCAATATCTTCACTATTAAGTTTGCGTTTTTGAATTGAGGTTAGTTCGCGAATCTTATTTTCTAATTCAGAAATCCTCAATTTACGGTTCTTGGTTAAAAAATGGTTAGTCATATACCAAACAAATAAGACCGTAATTAAAATATTATAAAAAACGAAATATTCTAAAGCTAAACGCGGATAAACAAAAACTATTCCCGCAGTAACCAAGATTATAAAAGAAAATATTATTATCATCAGTTTAACATTATTGGTTTTTTTCATCGAAAAACCTCGCTTATTTTATAATAAGATATTATATCACAGATAGAATAAAAAATAAACTTTATCACATGATAAAAACTAAACTAAAAAGCCTAGTCCTTTTATAAAAAAAACCTACAAAAGTAGGTTTATTTGTTAAAAGTCTTAGTCTTTAACATAAGGCAATAAAGCCATGAAACGCGCTCTTTTAATTGCCGCAGCTAAATGTTTTTGATAATAAGCAGATGTCCCTGTAACTCTTCTTGGTAAAATTTTACCGCGATCAGAAACAAATCTTTTTAATAATTCATAATCTTTAAAATCTATATAAGTTACCTTATTATCAGTAAAATAACATCTTTTACGATTTCTACGACGGTTTGATCTAAAACCTGGTCTAGCCATTTTTATTCCTCCTTTTTAGAATGGTAAATCATCTTCAACGTTGTTGAAATTATCTGTGTCGATATCCTCATCATTTTTACTAGAACTATAATCGTTATTATCACTTGTTTGTGATTTTGTATCCAAGAAAACGACAGAATCGCAGACTATCTCAGTGACATATCTACGAGCATTGATTTTTTCATCTAAATAATCACGAGTTTGTAAACGGCCTTCAACAGCAACCATTGAACCTTTGTTTACATACTTTGCAATGTTTTCAGCTTGTTTTCTCCAAGCGGTACAATTGAAAAAATCAACATTTTTATCGTTGTTATTTGATGCAAAAGGACGATTTACAGCTAAGGAAAAACTGCACACAGGTATATTAGTGTTTGTGTATCTTAATTCTGGGTCTTTAGTTAGACGGCCAATAAGTACAACTTTATTAAACATTTTTTCCTCCCTCTATCTATTCATCTCTAGCAATAACGATATGACGGATAACATCTTCACGTATTTTCATTACGCGGTCTAACTCAGTAATCGCTTCTTTTGGTGAAACTACATCTAATACAACATAGTAACCCTTAGTGAAATCATTGATTTCATAAGCTAGATCCTTGATGCCCCACTCATCGACTTTAACTTCTTGAGAACCATTGTTAGTCAAAATATTATTTAAACTAGCAATCAAATCATTTCTGGTTTGTTCTTCAAGGTTAGGACGAATGATGTACATTATTTCGTATCTTTTCATACTCTACCTCCTTTTGGTCTATTGGCTACAATTTTCTAATTGCAGCAAGGTGATGAATTACATCGCTTGATTATATCATAAAACATTGGGTTTGTCCACAAAAAAACTTGGTGAAACATGAAGTTTTTTTAAATAAAAAACACCAGTTAAGGTGTTAGTTATTTTGTATTTTTATGATTCAACCTTTTGTTTATCATCTTCAGAAATTCTTTTGCGATATGGAATCAGCATTGAGACTTGATTCTTATACTCTTCATATCCTGGACGATCTTTAAGTTTGTCTTCCATCATCGGAATACTGATGAATAAAAATAGTGCAATCATCAAAATTGGATAAACAATATTGATGTTTAAAGTGCCTGCAAATGGTAGATACATTAAATAGATACCAACCCAGAATACTAGTTCACCAAGATAGTTCGGATGACGAGAATACTTCCAAAGACCTTCATCAATACATGATTTTCTTCCTTTATTATTAATCCTGAATTCATACATTTGTTTATCGGAAATAAATTGA
>JBAYQC010000139.1:0-3186 GCA_041677365.1 Candidatus Izemoplasmatales bacterium
AAAAGGAAATTAAAACGGGTTACAAGAAATCAATCTCGAATCTGAATATGGTATTTCCAGGTATCAAGATACTAAACAATGAGATTCTTTATATGAACGGAGTTGCGTTTGTGGGCCTTACAATGGTCACTGACGAAAATTCTAAAGGAAAACGTTCCTTCTTTGCGAATGAAGAACTAGGAAGCTTATTTATATCAGAAGATTATATTGGTCAAGCGAAATTGCTTTTAGACTCAATAGATTCCACAGTCCCTGTTGTAGTGATCTCTCATTCACCATTCAAAGAGTATGCAGTATGCAAGAATAAGAAAATCGGTATTTATTCAGAACAGATTTTTGCAAACTATCCAAATGTCAAAGTATATGTGCACGGACACGGACATTCTAGACAGAATTCGAAGATTATTGACAACGTTCTTTGCATTACAAATCCGATTGTGAATAACATCTATAATGACTCAAAATACTCTTGTAATTGGAATGACATAGGTAAGGAAAATTACAAATAGCAATTATTTGAAGTCTGATTTATTCAATTTGGTAAAGTACATATGTAATTAACCGTTAATTATTTATAAACTGGATTAGCATGGGTTTTGAACGATGTATTATGATGCCATTAACCATAGAAATAGTATAGGTGCGCAAAAATACATCAAGGGTGCGCGAATGTTGACAAAGGGTGCATAAAAATCCTGATGGGTTGTAAAATTGTATTAAAATAGGTCATACAACCCATATTGAAATGAAATAGCTTCCAAAAGTTGGAGATATGGTAGAGAAAACCATACACTCTAATGAAGGGAGCTTTTTTTATTTATATAGACAACATTAGAACAAAAAAATTAAACAGACAAATCATATAAACACTAGATTCAATATTGATACTATGGTAAAATGCTTAAGATAAACAAAATTTTTTTAAGTTATAGAAAATTTAAAAACTAGTTATTGACACATATAACTTAAATAAAAAGGGGAGACATATGAAAAAAAGCATAGGAACAATTATTACTGTAATCACTGCACTTATATTATCTGTTTTAGGATTTCTTTTAGGCGGTTTTCAGCTAAGCGAACTGCAAATAGACACATTGACAATACTCGTAATTGTTTGTGTGATTAGCATTGCATATTGTTTTATCGTTGGTGAAATTACAGGAAACAATTCTCAAATGGATAAGTTATGGTCTATTTTACCTATAGTTTATGCATGGATTGTTGTGGGTAAAAGTGGTTTTAATCCACGTTTAATTGTTATGGCTATTCTAATTAGCATATGGGGTGTCAGATTGACATTAAATTTCGCGAAAAAAGGTGCATACTCCATTAAATTTTGGGCAGGAGAAGAAGATTATAGATGGATTGTTTTAAGAGCAAATCCAAAACTAAAAAAGCGATGGAAATGGGCGGTTTTTAATTTGCTTTTTATCTCTTTATATCAAAATGTGTTAGTACTTGCTATTTCATTACCACTACTTGCGGTAATGGAATCAACAGTTTTATTCAACTTATTTGATTTTATAATTGCGGCACTTTTATTTGGTTTCATAATATTGGAGACAATTGCTGATAAGCAACAAATGGAATTCCAAGTGACGAAATACAAACTATTAAATCAAGGTGAGAAATTAGAAGACTTACCAAAACCTTATAATTTAGGCTTTAGCACAGATGGATTATGGGCGCGTTCAAGACATCCGAACTATTTTGCTGAACAATCAATTTGGATTGTTTTGTATCTCTTTTGCATCAGTGCTGGCGTGACTAACTATATCTTCTTTAACTGGACATTAATTGGTTCTATGTTTTTGATATTATTATTTATTGGTAGTTCAAGTTTTTCTGAAGGTATTTCCCTTCAAAAATACCCAGTTTATCAAGACTATATTGAAAAAGTTTCTAAATTTGTTCCTCTCAGAGAGTATTCTGAAAACTAAAATATAGATGATAGTTATTTAAACATTTGAAACATTCAATAAGTATCTAGTAAAAGATCCAATATTCTTTCCAAGTATAAAAACTTTAAAATACTATATGTTTTTAATAAACGATTATTAAACTATAAAATAGAGCTTATTAATAGCATATTTTGTTTCTAAACGTTTGAAACATTAACTTTTTTTGTTATAATGTTTATGATACTTGATTTTAAAACGAAAAATGGAGGATATTATATATATGTTATTTCTGTTTGCTTCACAAACTACCAACATTCTTGTAACGGTTGGGATAGTTATTTTATTAGCTTTAGGAACTTTTTTTATTGTTAAAATTATTAAGAAAAAGGGCGATACCTTAAAGAAATTACCAATGGCTCTGCTGTACTTAACTTTATTCATCTTATATGTTGGTGGTATTGTTTTTGGACTTTACACTTGGAATTTTGACTTTTCTGCTTTTATTAATGATTTCTTTGGAGACGTTGTTGCTTTTATTCTTGATAAGATCGGAGATATTATTTTAACGATTGTAATTATTTTAATCGTATCTTTCTTATTGAAACTATTAAAAGTAATCCTTAAGAAAAGCGCTGGAAGAGAAGGTCCAAATCAAAAACGGCGAATAACAATGTTAAAAGTCACAAACTCACTAATCAATTATACAGTTAAGATTATTACTTTGTTGGTAATCTTGGCTATTTGGGGTATTAATGTATTACCGGCATTAGCTGGTTTAGGAATTTTAGGTTTAGTTGTAGGGCTTGGGGCTCAAAGTCTAATTAAGGATTTTATAGCCGGTTTCTTCATTATCTTTGAACATCATTTTGATGTAGGTGATGTAGTGGAAATCAATGGCTTTAAGGGTAAAGTAGTAGATATCGGACTAAAAACAACCAGAGTACAAAACTGGAAAAATGCAATTAAAATATTTGCTAACGGCGTAATAACAGAACCAATTAATTACTCAAAAAATCCATCTGTAGCCGTTATAGAATTTGGAATTGCCTATGGTGCAGATGTTCAAAAAACTATTGACATATTGAATCAAGAACTACCAAAATATCAAGAACGTTTCCCAGATATTTTAGAAGCACCAACAGTTTTAGGTGTAACTCAATTAGCTGATAGCTCTGTAAATATGCGGGTGATTATCAAAACCGCTACAGAAACACATTACGGAATTGAAAGAGGATTTCTACAAATTATTAAAGAAATTTTAGATAAAAATAATATTGAAATTCCA
>JBAYQC010000140.1:0-3080 GCA_041677365.1 Candidatus Izemoplasmatales bacterium
GAGCCCAAAAATCAACGATTACGGGAATATCTGATTCTAATACTTCTGTTTTAAATGTTTCAGTAGTCACTTTAACTGACATGATTAATTTCCTCCTTATATTTAATACGCATTTACGATAAACATTTTAGCAAAAATCACCATTAATTCAAAGCGATATGCTTGACTTAAGAAAATTGTGATTCATCAATTCTAAATGTTGTCCATTCGTCCATTGGTTTAGCATTTTTGCTAAGATAAAAATCGATTGCACTTTGATTCCAGTTTAAGCATACCCATTCCATCCTTCCACAGTTGTTATTTGCAGCTTCTTTCAACAAATACGTGAAAAGTTTATTACCTATTCCTTTTTTTCTAAATTTTTTATACACGAATAAATCCTCTAAATATAGACCCTTTTTACCTTTAAAAGTGGAGTAATTATAGAAGTATAATGCAAAACCTGCAGGTACCTTATTTAAAAATGCTATGACTACTTTAGCTGACTTTTCAACAAAAATACTATGATAAATATCCGCTTCAGTAGCTTCTACTTGATCGGATAACTTTTCATATTCTGCAATACCCTTGATAAAATCTAAAATTAAACTTGTTTCCGAAGACTTTGCCTGTCTTATCTCTAAATTGTCTTTACTATCAGTCATAGTTATTCTCCTTGTGCAAATTTATATATTATCGTAGATTCAAAACTGTTTGTATAAAATATAGTTAACCAACGGATTCTTAATAATCGTTCAAATTATAAACTATAAATTATGATTAATTAAATTTATTAAGAAAGTAAAACTAGAATAAACTCAATTGTTTCCCATTAATTTTTTTCTTCTCAAGGATTTCATAGTATTTATGATATATCTGATCAGCTAAATCTGAAAGCGTAATGTTTGTAGTATCGATTATTAAATCTAGTCCATCAATCTTCTTCAAATCAAATTCTTTGCGATCAGCTAAGATACGCTTTTTTATGTCTTCAGGCTTGTCATGTCTTTGTCGCATTCTTTTCCTACGAACGTTCTCTTTTGTTTTTAAATATATAGCAACTATAGTACAATCACTATTCTCATAAAAACTTTTTAGTCCTTTTGGTTCTAATATTATAAACTTATCATCAGCTACCTCATTCTTAGGTGTTCCATAAAAATAATCATTGTAAGTAGTCGTTTCTACAAAAAAACCAGATTTTTTTAATTGGCTAAATTTAGATTTAGAAACAAAATGATAATCAAAGCCGTCAATTTCATTTACTCTTTGTTTTCTGGTAGTAAACGTAACTACCCGTGAAATCGGATAACGGTTAATCATTATCTTGGCAGATTCGGTTTTACCTGAGGCACTAGGTCCAATTAAAATTAACATTTAACTTCTCCTATTTTTTATCTAAAATTATTATAACAAAAAAACATTTTAATTAGTAGTTCAATTTATAATAATTAAAAATTCAAATCGGTTTGTAAAAAACCATTTAAAGTAGTATAATATCAACGATATTTTTTAGCAAAATGAGGAGAGCTCCAAATGAAAAAAAGAAAAATGCCACCTCTGGCAATAGTAGCACTTAGTTTCTTAGGGATAATTGTCACAGGAACCCTTTTGCTCAAGTTACCAATATCTACTCAAACTGAAGAGGCGTTGTCTTGGATAGATTCATTATTCTTATCTGCTTCTGCTGTATGTGTAACGGGTTTATCGACAATCCCTAATATTGCTGAAACACTATCTGTTTTCGGCAAAATTGTTCTTGCACTGTTAATCCAAATTGGTGGTTTAGGAATAGTAACTATAGCGATTTATGTCTTAGTTATCTTTGGGATTAGAATTGGCGTAACTGAAAGATACGTATTAAGAGAAGCTTTGAATCAACATCATTTAGGTGGTATGGTAAGGTTAGTTAGATCAATTGTTTTTACTTCCCTAATTATCGAAGGTTTCGGAATGATAATTAATTTTATCGTTTTCATCAAAGAATTTTCTTTCTTTGAAGCAATTGGTCATTCAGCTTTTCATGCGATATCATCCTTTAATAATGCGGGTTTTGATATTTTAGGTAATTCTTCTCTACAAAATTACAATAACAACATTCTTTTAAATATAAATACAATGGTTCTAATTATCATCGGTGGTATCGGTTTTATAGTTATCAGAGACATTATTGAAAAGAAGTCTTGGAAAAACTTAAGTCTATATTCGAAAATTGTTTTAAAGATGACACTTTTCTTAATCATAACTGGTACTTTTTTAGTTAAATTTTTAGAATACAATAATATTTCTTGGTTAGAGGCAATTTTCACTAGTGTAACTACAAGAACGGCAGGTTTTTCAACGGTAGACATTAGTTTATTCTCCTATACAACCTTAGTTGTTATAATTATATTCATGTTTATTGGTGCCTCACCTAACTCAACCGGTGGTGGAGTAAAAACAACTACAATTTTTGTTATGTTTAAATCAATTACCAGTTTTTTAATTGGAAAACCTTGTATTACTCACAGACGAAAAATTGATGATCAAAACCGTAACAAAGCTTTTGTTTTAGTCACTATTGCATTTTCAGTTACAATATTTATTTTCTTAATTGTGTCTTTGATTGAATCTAATAATCCATCTCATGACAGAGGATTTATTGAAGTTTTGTTTGAAACATTTTCAGCTTTTGGTACTGTTGGGCTTTCAACCGGTATCACACCATTCTTAAGACCTTCATCAAAAGTAATTCTTTCAATACTGATGTACATTGGCCGTCTAGGACCAATCACCATATTTGGTATTATGAATAAAAACTGGGGACACCCAGAGGTAAGTCACATAGATTACCCAATAGAAAAAATCCTTGTAGGCTAAAAAAAAGGCTTGAGTACAATTGTATTCAAGCCTTTTATTTTAGCCATTAGGCATGAAACCTTTTCTTGATTTCATCCTTAATAGATTTAGGAAAAAAGAATATAATAAATAGCAAAATAAATAACGCTAAGCCAAAGGACACTAACGCTGGCCATGGTTCATCAACAATATTTAAAGCATATAAGATTAAAGGGACGATAGAAAATATAACAATCATTAGTAAGTAAACAATATAATCACGA
>JBAYQC010000141.1:0-3059 GCA_041677365.1 Candidatus Izemoplasmatales bacterium
AAGCGAACCGATTAAAAGTGATAAAAAGATTGTTAGAGAACTTGAAAGCAGTGAGTTAAAAATATATCTAACAAAAGGAACTCCAGTTTGTGAAGTCGCAAGGATTAAATTTCGGAAATTATCCAAAGTCAATCTAGTAGCGAAAATCTTCGGTGGATAAGCATAGAGTTCAGAGAGCGATTTAAAAGCGTGAGAAAAGATAAAAATTATCGGTAAAATTGTCACAATCAACATCGGTAACATAATCAAAATGAATTTGATTTGTGAGCGATGAAAATGACTTGGATTAATTTTTATTCCTTGAAAGCGTTTATAGTTTTTTAACGCTTTCTTCTTTAATTTGATTTTTAATTTTTCTAATCTTACTTGAGTATCTTCATTCTTTTTCATTTCTTCGACCTTCTTTCACCAAAAAGTCTTACCGAAACAAAGTAGAATAACATTACCATCATTAACAACACTACTGACATAGCTGAAGCATAACCCATTTCATACCTACCAAAGCCATAATCATTCATATGGTCAACTATCAGCCATCCGGCCAGTTGTGGTGGTGGGTAGGCTCCGGTCAAAGCGGCCGCCATTCCCGCTGCATTGAAAGTGCCAACTACGGCCATTACCGCACCAAATAACATCTGTGGTTTAATTGAGGGAATTGTAATATAAAATATCTCTTGCCACCGGCTCTTCATACCATCAACATAAGCTGCTTCATAGAGATCTTTATCAACATTTAAGATCCCTGATAACATTGCTAAAAAACCAACAGACATACTTGACCAAAGTCCAACAAAAACCATGATTCCAAAAATCATTTGTGTATTTTGAAGCCATTGAACTGGTTCGTTAATTATACCAAGATTAAGCAAAAAATAATTTAGGTAACCTCTGGTATCACCAGAGAAAGCTACTCGCCAAATTACTGACATTAACACTCCACTGGTAAGTGAAGGTGAGTATAAGATGATTGCCAGTACAGTTCTTAGCTTATATGATACTTGAGCCAATAGCCAAGCCATAAAAAAGCTTAAGATATATCCACCAGGACCGATGATTAAGGCATACTTAATTGTTGTAGGTAAAGCATATTGCATAAAATCAGTGTCTTGAGTAAATAAGTTTATATAATTTCTAAGTCCAATAAAATTGGGAAAATTAATCGTATCATAATAAGTCAAACTTAAAACAACACTGATAATGATTAATAAAATTACAAAAGTAAAAAAGATAACGAAATATGGTGCCGCAAACAAATAAGCATCATTAAATTTCTTCTTTTTAGTCAGCTTCATCATATTCCTCCTCAATCCAACGACTTATATTGGAATTCATGGCGACAATATATGCTTCGCCATTAGGATTGTTGTTGGAAATATAACCGAATTCATCTGCTTTACGTGACAATTCACGTAAAACTCTTGGAACCGACTCATTGATAGCTACTAATACATTATCCTTATCAATAACAACTTTATTCCAAATATTGGAAAACTCCCTTTCGACAATATAAGAACCCGGAGTAACTGCTGGGATTCTTGCCCATTTTGCTTGTTCAGCAATTACCGACTTAATGCCTTCATCCCAGACACTCATATTTAAAGCTTCCATGTTCGCAGTTAAAACTAAGAATTTTTCCCCTAATCCGGTTTTAATATTCTGCATATAATCGATTTGTGTCTGTGTTGAATTCCACCACTTAATCAATTTCCATGATTCTTCTTGCATGTCGGAATTAGAGAACATAATTGAAGCTTTACCATAAGTTGGTGACCATCTTTCAACTTCACCATTATTATCTAAATCTCTACCAGGAATTACCGCAGCTCCCCATTGTCCAGAAAGCTCAGGTGCAGCGTATTTCATCTGTAAGTAAAGATCAATTGTCGATATTCCAATTGGCATATCGCCACTACGGAAATGCTCAAAGAAATTTGGCACTTGAAGCGGAAGATTATAAATAGTAAATAGATCAGTCATAAACTTAACTGCTTCAATTGTATTTTCTTCTCTTAGCGTTGAAGAAATTCCGTTTTCTGAATAAATCTCTCCACCCCATTGATAAATAATCGGCGCAACTAGTCCATAACCTTTATATGATGAATCCCCTCCCAAAGGATGGAAGAAATTCATTTGATGTGATTGTAAAATCGGTAACATATCAATAACATCTTCCCAAGTATCAGGAATATCAAGTTCTAAATACTCTAATATATCCTTCCTGTAATACAGTAGATAAACGCTTTGAGTCTCAGGGATTGCATAAACTCCATCCTCAAATATTACCGGTGTAAAATTATTTGCGTAGTACTTACTTGAGACTTCATCAAAATCAGGGAAAGCGCTCATATCAGTCAATATCCCTCTTAAGGCATATGCGTAAGGATTCCAGATATCAAGCGACAACACCACATCGGGGTTATCATCAGTAGCGTTTGATAAAACAATCTTTTGGACATTATTAATTATCGAACACTTGACTTTTATACCCGTTTCTTGAGTGAAGTCTTGGTCAATCATACTTTGGATGATATCAAGATATAAACTTGACTGTCCAACCCAAACTTCTAAAGTATCACTATCAACATCATAATCGTTATAACGAGTGTCAAAGAAGGAATAAAAGAAACCTCTAATTCCATCCCAAACCTTCCTAAAGAATGATCCATTAGCTCTAGGTAATGTTTGTCCTTGATAAACATAGAAACAATCCATAGATAATGGCTGTGACATTAGATAACTGATTCCGTTACCAATCAGTTGATATGCTGAGCCGCTACCGTCAGAAAATTCATTTAATTTTGAACCGATTTTATTGGGGTTAGCAGAAATTCTTCTTAATTGTTTAGCCGCAACATTTAGAGTTGATACTTCTCCTGCACTCTTAACCGTTGGATCTAATGCATCAATTTCATCATATATTGCTTCTAATCTTGAGGCATAGTTATTTAATCTCTCTACTAAATCAGGTATATATTTAAGAATATCCCAATCGACAGTATCGGAAATATTATTACCAGTAATAGTTTTTACCATTAAACTTATTGAAGAAATTTGATCCA
>JBAYQC010000142.1:0-3040 GCA_041677365.1 Candidatus Izemoplasmatales bacterium
AAGATGCGGTTTATCAGAAGTAGTTAAATCAATGATATCCAATAAGTTATTTAGTGTTAATTCTAAGTTGTTATCAGTAATCTGATTAATAATCATCTTTATTACTTCAATCTGAATTATTTTGTCAAGTTTAGAAAATTTTTCGATATCTAAAGTAAAGACATCTTCAAATTCATCAATATTTAAGAATTTTTTAGCTTCCTTTTCAACTAATTCATATGCTAAACTTTGATAGTAAGAAAACTGGGTAATTTTATCTAAAAATTTTGGGTTTTCTTCTTTTAAAAAAGGGATAAAATGGTGTCTAAAACGGTTTCTAGTATAAACGTCTTTCAAGTTGGTAGGATCTTGTCTATAAGGGATTAAGTTCGCTTGCTGATACACTTCGATATCTGCCCTTGACATATTAAGCATTGGCCTAATAATTTTAATTCCTTTATAGTGATTCTCTGAGAGAATCCCCCGGTAACCTTCGAAAGAACTACCTCTAACAAGGCGCATAAGCACAGTTTCTGCTAAGTCGTCTTGATTATGAGCTAGGACAATTTTTTTTATTCCTTTTGCCTTTGCTATATTCCAAAAAAAGTCATATCTTGCGTAGTGTGCATAATCATGAAAATTATCATTGCTTTCAGCTTCTAAATAATCAACGAAAACTTCCACATCGTAGTTTTCTCCCATTTCTTTTACAAAATCTCGATCATCTTTACTTGAATCTCGCATTTGGTGGTCAACATGAGCAATATATAGTTGTAAATTTAATTTGTTTTTCAAACCATTAACAATATCCAGTAAAACCATGGAATCAATTCCACCACTTATCGCTAATAATAACGAGTCGTTTTTTTCAATTAGATTATAGTTAAATTTTTCAACCATATAAGCCCCCTAAAAAGAAAGATTGAGCATAGAAATGAAAAGATTCTATGCTCAAATATATAAAAATAAAAGAGAAAATTTGACTACATAGATATTCTATCAATTTATTGTGATAAAATTATGATAAAAGATAAGGAAATTAATTATTTTTTTAAAGTCATTTTTTTGTTATAATAAATAGCAAAAGAGGTAGATAAAAATGAAGATTATTTTAGCTAGCAATTCTCCAAGAAGACATGAGTTAATGAAATTATTGAATCTAGATTACGAGATTCAAGCTTCACATATTGA
Organism: Candidatus Izemoplasmatales bacterium; assembly: GCA_041677365.1. Taxonomy (GTDB): domain Bacteria; phylum Bacillota_I; class Bacilli_A; order Izemoplasmatales; family Hujiaoplasmataceae; genus UBA2289. Next base: position 1,171 of record JBAYQC010000142.1, read on the forward strand.
AGAAATAAATGATTTAAGTCTTTCTCACGAAGAATTGGTAATGGATTTGGCTTTCCAAAAAGCTCATGTTATTTTTAAGGATAATAAAGATGCGTTAGTATTAGGTTTTGATACCTTAGTTATAATTGATGATTTAATCTTAGGAAAACCTAAAGATGAAGCAGAAGCGAAACATTTTTTGCAAATATTATCAGGCAAAACCCATAAGGTTTTAACTGGATGCGCAATGATAAAGAAGGGCTATTCTAGGTCTTTTTACACTCAATCTTTGGTTACTTTTTGGGATATTACTGAAAAAGAAATAGATGATTATATCAAAACTAAGGAACCGATGGATAAAGCCGGAGCTTATGGTATTCAAGACCATGGTTCAATTTTTATTAAAAGTATTTCCGGCGATTATTTCACTATTGTCGGATTTCCAATTTCAAGAATTAATCAAGAACTGAAAAAAATTCTTTAAAGGCTGTTATCAGTCTTTTTTATTTGCTTTGACGATAGCTTCAGAAATGATTTCTGGTACACGTTCATCAAAAATATCAGGGAGAATATGTTCTTCACTAATATCTGAGTCTTTAACTAAACTAGCCAAAGTCTTACAGGCGAGAATTTTCATATCATCGGTAATCGATTTAGCTCGAGAAAGAATTGTTCCTTTCATCAAACCGGGAAATACTAGGACGTTATTAATTTGGTTAGGATAATCACTTCTTCCTGTACCAACTACTTTAGCTCCTGCTCGTTTAGCTAGTAAAGGATCAATTTCTGGATCAGGATTTGCCAAAGCAAAAACAATTGCGTCCTTATTCATTGAATTGACCATAGCTTCAGACAGGATATTTTTTGCGGAAACTCCAATAAAAACATCAGCATCTTTAACTATTTCGCTTAATTCAGCGTGATCATGATTAGAAACGATTAATTTGTCGTCAATTAATCTTTTGACTAATTTGTTATAGTGGTTATAATTACTTTTTCTAATTACTCCAGAAGAATTAAAATTCCAGATATCCTTAGCCCCAAGTTTATTTAAAAGTTTAATAATTGCTGAACCAGCAGCACCGCTACCAGTAACAACAATCTTAATATTCTCAATTGATTTGTTTACCAATTTCAAAGCGTTGATTAAAGCAGCGCTAACAACAATTGCCGTCCCATGTTGATCATCATGAAATATCGGAATGTCCAAATCTCTTTGCAATGTTTCCTCGATTTCAACACAATTTGGAGCGCTGATATCTTCAAGCATAATCGCACTGAAATTTGGAGCGATTAATTTAGCGACTTTAATTATCTCATCGGGGTCAAAACTATTAACTGCAATTGGTATTGCTTGTATTTTAGCAAAACGGTATAAAAGGCATGATTTTCCCTCCATAACCGGAAGAGAAGCTTCAGGACCGATTTTTCCTAAGCCTAAAACCGCGGAACCATCAGTAATAATCGCTACTGTTTTTCCTTTCATCGTGTATTCATAAGCTTTGGATTTATCGTTGAAAATTTCCATACACGGTATAGCTACGCCAGGAGTATAGGCGATTGATAAATCGTCTTTGTTTTCGATTTCGATATTAGGAAGGACATCCAATTTTCCAATATTTTCTTTGTGAAGATCAAGTACGGTATCTTTAAAGTTTTTCATAATCTGATATTTAATATTCTCCTTAGGTTTTAAATAGTTTCTACACCTAGATATTATAACATTATTTACTGTAGTTTTAAATTCATTAAGGCAAAGAACTTTATCTTGTTACTTATTAAATTAAACGCAATAAAAGGAATTTTAAATTGCATTTAGTTTTAAAAGAAATGTGTGTCATAATAAATATGTGTTCTAGCCGAAGAAAGGAGTCTTAAATGGCTAGATTAG
>JBAYQC010000143.1:0-3040 GCA_041677365.1 Candidatus Izemoplasmatales bacterium
AAGGACTGTGAGTTTTATTATGAAGTGGAATAAATTATATTTAGACCAGATAAGTTTATCTGGTATACACAGGGATTTATTAGAACATCAAGGAAGGGGATTATCTAGATATATTGGTGATTATTTTTCGGATTTATCAGATAAATCTGCTTGGTTAGGTGGAAAAGGAGAAGCTTGGGAAAGGGGTCCATATTATATTGATGGATTAATCCCTTTAGCTTATTTATTACATGATGAAGAGTTGATAAAATTAGCTAATAAATGGATTGAATCAATTCTTTCCTCACAAACAGAATCAGGATTTTTTGGTCCAACAAAAAATAATGATTGGTGGCCAAGAGCTGTAGTTTTAAAGGCTTTTTTAACAGCGTATTTAGCTAATAAAGATGAAAGAATAATCACATTTTTAAAGAAATATTTAGATTACTTCTTAAAGAATATTGATGATATGCCCTTTGATTTTTGGGGATACGCAAGAGGTATGGAAGGGTTTGAAACAATTGAGTTTTTAAGGAATGAACTTGGAAAGACAAAATTTGAAAAAATCAAGAAAAATCTTAAAGATAATTCAATTGATTGGAGTAGATTTTTTCAAGATTTTCCTTATCCCGAAAACACAGATAAATACATGCCTAAATATTTATTTAGAACGGTAAAATACTTTACAAATATATTGGATTCTTTGAAAAAGAAACGAAAGAATCCACCGAAGATAAAAAAATACAAAATTCTAAAGAATCGTGATAATAAAAATAATTTAGTCTTTTTAAAAACTCATGGAGTAAATATCGCTATGGCACTAAAGTATTTACTTTATTGGGAAGAAGAATTAGATACGATGTTTAGTGGGTTAGATAAGGTTTTAAAACATCATGGTAACGCTACAGGAATATTTTCTTCTGATGAACATTTAAATGGAACATCTCCATCTTCAGGAATTGAGCTTTGTACAGTTGTTGAAATGATGTATTCAATGGAAGAAGCAATTAGATTAACCGGTAGTATAGAAGCCGCTAATAGATTAGAACAATATGCCTATAACGCACTTTTAGCGACTATTAGACCGGACTTTTCAGCTCACCAATATGTTCAACAACCAAATCAAATTGATTGTGAAGTAAAACCACATCCATTCTATGATGCTTATCGCTATGCAAATACCTTTGGAATTGAACCTAATTATGGTTGTTGCGCAGCGAACATGCACCAAGGATGGCCAAAAATGTTTAGTTCTTCAGTAATGGAATCAGATAATACAATAGCTATTTTCTTATATAATTCAGGTATCTATAATTTAGAATATCCTAATGGTAAAATAACCTTAGAAGTTAAAACTTCTTATCCCTTTAGCGATAATGTAGAAATTAAATGTCTAGAGAATAGTGCTTCAAATATTGACTTATTACTTAGAATCCCTTATAAAGCTAAAACTAATTTATCAATTAATGATAATTCCTTAAAAATTGAGAATCAAGATAGTTATAACTATAAGAATATAAGTAAAGGCGATTCAATCACTTTAGAATTTGATTTTAAAGTCATTACTTTAACAAATCCTGATGATTCAATCAGTGTTCAAAGAGGTCCTTTAATCTTTTCAGAATATATTGATTATGAAGAGTTTTATATAAAAGGAACTAAACCTTTCCATGACCGAGGGTTTAAACCAAAGAATTTAAAAGATATTAAATTAATTACAAGGGAGAGTTCCGTTATTGTTAAGAATATCAAAAAAATAATTAATAACGAATCTTTCTATGATAATGAAATTAAGCTTTATGTAGAAGCTTATGATGTAGATTTAGATAAATTAATTGATTTAGAACTAAAACCTTATGGGTTATCTACTTTAAGAAGAACTCATTTTGATAAAATAATTAATTAGGAGAAAAAGATATGGAAAAATCTAAACGTAATAATTTAATTTATTCTAGTTTATTAGTATTAGGTATCAGTGTATTTTTATTTTTACTTTCACTATTAGCAAATGATTCTGACGTGTTTGTTTTCTGGGGTAATTCTAGTAGAGAAATATCAGCTGATCTAGCAAATGCAAGTATTAGAAATACCGATAATTTTGATTGGACATTTATTTTCATCTTTACGGTTGTGGTTTATGTTTATTTTAGTGAACTCAAAAATAAAAATTATCGAGGAATAGCCGCAGGACTTGCTCTTTATGGTGTTCATTGGCTATATGAGATTGTAAATGCGATTATTCAATCTGCTTCAGGTTATGCTTTATGGACAGTTTCACCAGAAAGCACTTCTTTGATTCTCTTAATCGGAGTTTCTTGGGAATTGTCAATGATGTTTGCTATTGCGGGTTTAATTATGTCGAAACTATTACCCGCTGATAAGAACATGAAAATACTAGGTATGAATAATCGTTTGGTTTTTGCGATTATGAACGCTGCTTTCTTCAGTATCTTTGAAATATTTTTAGCAGGAACACCAGCTTTTATCTGGACATATTCCTGGTGGGGAACTATCCCGGTATTCATCACTACTTATATACCTTTCTTCTTAGCTGCATTTCTTATCTATGACGCTAAAGATAAAACCAAAAAGATCTTTATCTCTTCGGTTTGGGCATTAGTGGTATTACTATTAATTATATTAATACCATTAGGAGTTATTTAAAGTTTTTCAATAACTTGAGAAAAACCTTTAGATTTATCAACTAGAAATAGTAGATTGAAGAATATTTTTTCAAATTAGATTTTTTAAATTAAAAAAGCCCAGAAAGAACTTAAATACTTTCTGGGCTTTTTATTTACTTAGTTTCTTTTAAATAAATCATCATCGTCATCAACAACATCTTTATAATCAAAGACATTATCTTGATTTTGGTAATTATTGTATTGGTAGTAATTATTATAGTTATTATTAAAGAAATTTGGATGTTTAGGGGTTAAGATTAATGCCAAAATCACACCAGCAACAAGGCCGCCTAAATGTCCATAAATACTAATATTAGGAACTAAGAAGGTAAAGACAATGTTGATAATGGTTAATGTTCTAATCCGTTTTATTGTTG
>JBAYQC010000144.1:0-3023 GCA_041677365.1 Candidatus Izemoplasmatales bacterium
AGTTACGCATATTTAAAAAAATTAGAGCCGTTATTATTAGAAGAAATTGAGAATGTGAATTTTGTTTCCCAAAAACGAAATATGTTTAGTTTTGAAAGAGAAGATATGATTAATCTCTTTTCAGAAGAAAGCGATGTTTCTCAAGTGTTTTTGTTTGTTATGGGTGGAATTTTCGGAGAGTCAATCGATTTAATTGGTGATTTATTAAGTGGGGTATTAATCGTTGGTGTTGGATTACCGGCAATTGCTCCATTCAATAATATCTTGAAATCTCATTATGATATGAGTTTTAGCAATGGATTTGATTACGCCTATACTTACCCCGGACTTAATAAAGTAATTCAAGCAGTTGGTAGAGTTATAAGAACAAAAACTGATAGAGGTGTAGCGATACTTTTAGATGATCGTTTTACATCGAGAAAATATCTAAGACTATATCCTAAATTTTGGAGTCATTTGACAGTAATAAACGATTCAGAGGAATTAACTAAAATGATTGAAGCTTTTTGGAGTGATGAAAATGAAACGAAGCATTAACCTAATCAAGAAGATTTTAATATTTACTTTTTTAACCTTGATATTTATTCTAAGCATTATTAACGCTCCGATATTTTTTGCTAGCGATAAACTTTCTGAGATAGATTATAGTGATTATATGAAAGAAAGTTTAGAGTTTGATCAAAAGTTAGTTGAGATAGCCCTTCTAGGTGCGCATGATGCTTTTTCTTACGACATTGATATCAATTCTAAAGTTGATATCAAATCTTCTGAAAGTTTGATGCAAGGCTTTGTTGGCAAACTAATTAAAGGTTTTTCTGTTTGCCAATCAAAGACACAAATGGTAGGAGTGCAAGAACTACTTAAATCAGGAGTTCGCTATTTTGATATGCGTGTATCTTACAACGAGGAAGAAGAAACCTACTATACGGTTCATAATTATTTTTCCACACACCTTGATCTTGTATTATCTCAAATTAAACAATTTCTGGAAGAACATTCTACAGAGTTTATCATCATCGATTTACAACACGCTTATGGAGTAGATTACCAAAGTGAATCTTCGTTCCTAACGATAGATTCATATTTTGATGAATCTGGAGTATATGAGTATGCTTATCCTAAGACAGAAAAAGCATTAGATTTGATAACATATGGTGATTTAACCAAGGAAAGTACTAAGGCTGGTTTGATTATTTTCTCTAAATTTAAAAATTCTAATGATTATTTTTGGGATTATGAAACTAATATTCGCTCAAGTTGGGCTAATGAAGATAGTTTCACGGAAGTATATGATTATTTACAATCGGAAAGTGATTATATAAAAAATAATCCAGAGTCACATTCCCAACTCAAAATCATGCAAGCGGTCACAACAATGGAGTTGAGTTTAGAAGGTATCTTCAATAGTTTTAAATCATGGTCTCTATTAAATCGAGCAGAAAGTTTTAATAATTTCTTGATTCAAGAAGAAAATTTTCAAGATTTATTAGACTATTTACCGATTGTCATGGTTGATTATACTAGTGAAATAAAATTCAATGAAAGAATTATGGAAATAATAATTGATCATAATCAAAACTAATAAAACAGACAGTAGAATTTTTTTAAAAATATGATAGAATATTTAAGTGACAAATATCTTAAACGTCGGGATGTGGCTCAGCTTGGTAGAGCGCTTGGTTCGGGATCAAGAGGCCGCAGGTTCAAATCCTGTCATCCCGACCATAAAGAAACCATAATATTGATACGAAAAATATCGGTATTATAGCTTTTTTATTGCCAAAATAGGGGTATTTTGCCCTTTTTTATAGGTTTTACAGCAAAAATTTAGGCTTGCCGGGATAGTTTTCATCCTTGCAAGCCTTTTTTGTTTTTAGCCATAAAAAATAAATCGTTCACTTTATACCCCTTTCGTTCAATTTATGGGGTATCGTTCAATCATTGATTCGGTTATAAAAACTATTGATTTCTAATAGATTATGTGATTTAATAAACTCACTGATAAATAAGAATTTGACGAGGTGATTGTAAATGAATATAGCATATAAAAACCCTGGCTTTACTCATTCAATAGAAAGTATTTCCTCATTTCTTACTGGTGATGAAACTGCATTTTGGTCAGCACCCATATTGCATTTCTATCCTCAAATAGATAAAGATGTATTTATGAGCTACAGTCGTTCGGACAAACAGAAATACCTAAATGATGTGTTTGGGGATATTTATACAGACCTAAAAGAAGAACTCGATAGAAAAGTCATTTGCTATAATGACCATTTTCAAAGTCATAAGCGACAAATCGAACACGCGCTATCCGATGCGTTTGATTTAGATGCTAGTTGTGCTTTTAATGATTTGACGGGTAATGTAACCTTGAACCCCATTTGTCCCCGTTTTTTGAAAGAGCACTATTTTGATGTGTTCTATATGAATAGTGAAAGAGGTGCATTAGGCTTATCGCTTCATGAGGTTATCCATTATTTCTGGTTCTATGTATGGAATAATCATTTTGGTGATAGCTATGACGAATACGAAACCCCTTCCTTGAAGTGGATATTGAGTGAGATGGTGGTTGAAACCATCATGAGCGACAAAAGGTTGAGTTCTCTCAACCCATATTTTCCAAAGGAGAACGGAGGATGTATTTACCCTTATTTTCAAAATATGATTGTTGATGGTTCTCCTATACTCGATACGATAGATGCACTTTATCATCGAAACAGCATTACTGATTTTATGGAAGAAGCGTATACATACTGTATCAAGCATGAAAATGAAATTCGTAAACACATCGAAGTAGCAGAGAATACCTATTAACTAAATTCCAATATATCGAACTAAAAACAGGTGCAAACACTTATGGGAAAATGCACCCATAAGTCTAAAATTTGCACCCATATAAAAATGGTATCAAAATTTTAGATTACTCACACTTAAAGCGGTTGTGGCGAAATGGCAGACGCGCTGTCTTCAGGCGGCAGTGTCCTTAGGATGTGTGAGTTCAACTCTCATCAGCCGCACCA
>JBAYQC010000145.1:0-2951 GCA_041677365.1 Candidatus Izemoplasmatales bacterium
GCTTTCGGTTGTATTACTTCCAACTTCATCTAAATCAGTAATTTCAAGGTCATTGTCACCAATGACTTTAATGAATTCATCTCCAAAATCAATGTCATCATAAAATGATAAATAACTAGCTTTACCTCTTACAAGTATTTTTTCTTCATAGTTAATTACAATTTCTGGATGAATGAGATTAGCTTTTTGATAAGCAACGATTATTGCAGCATTAACACTTTCGTATTTGTCAAGAAAACTCATTTCACTTAATTCTTCATTTGTGTAGCTTGCATACGAAGTCGGCAAGGCGTTAACATTGTTATAATCAGAAAATTGACTGAGCATAAACTGAAAAAAAGTCGGACGTTTAATCGACATAACATAAGTAGAACTTATACTACCGTCAACAACTTTATCTTCATTGTATTCTACAGTGATTAGGCTATCAACTTCAACGATTCCTCCGGGAGCAGTGACCATGTAGTCAATCGGATATAGCAAAATAAATAGAATAAACAAATAAGGAATAGCTAAAACTTTGATGTAGGGCCAGAATTTGTCAGTTAGATTATTCATGCTTTGGACACCTTTAAGGAATAATTTTCTAAGTTTCTTACTTTTACGCCAGCTAAATCGAATAAACGTTTAGAAGCTTTAAATATCGGTTGTTCTGGATATTTATGTTCTAAATAAATCACTTCTCTTATACCGGATTGAATAATTAACTTAGCGCATTCATTGCATGGATATAGAGTAACATATATCCTTGATTCACTTAAATCGACAGCAGAATTTAAAATTGCATTAGCTTCAGCATGAACCACATAAGCATATTTAGAATTGACAAAATCATCGCTTTTTTCCCAAGGTAAAACATCATCAGAACAACCAATTGGAAAACCGTTATAACCGATCCCAACAATTCGATTCTTTTCATTGACAATACATGCACCTACTTGAGAAGAATCATCTTTTGAACGCATAGCAGAAAGATTAGCTACGCCCATAAAATATTCATCCCAACTGAGATAATCTGTTCTTTTCATTGTAATTTAACCACCTTTAAAGATTTATTCAAAATATTTCTTATCTACTTCATCAACCAAATCTAAATCAATATGACAATAACCACAAGGATTCTTTTTTAAATATTTTTGATGATTTGCTTCCGCAGGATAAAACTCAGTCGCTTCCTTTACTTCAGTTCTAATTGGTCTTTGATATTTCCCAGAAATACTTTTAATATATTCTTTGATTAACAATTCATCATCTTCATTATTGTAAAAAATCGCTGAACGATATTGTTTTCCGATATCATTACCTTGTCGGTTGATTGTTGTCGGATCAATAATCGTAAAAAAATGGTTTAGTAAGTGAGTTAAACTAACTATCTCTTCATCATAAACCACTCTGCAAGCCTCAGCATGGTTTGAACCATTGCAGACTTGCTCATATGTTGGGTTAGGGAAATCACCGTCAATATAACCAACTTCGGTCTCTCTTACACCTATAACCTTATCGTAATAAGCTTGCATTCCCCAAAAACAACCACCTGCTAAAATTATTTCTTTCATATTTATTCTCCCAAAATTTTATTGATTACATGAGAACTCATGAGCAGTCCAGCAGTGCTAGGACATACTGCATTTGATCCCAGAATATTAGAATCTAAAGGTTTTACTGGAATTTCTTCAGAATAGACCACATCGACATTGAGTGGATATCCTGCAAGTTTAACTTTTCTTCGATATGCTTTTGCCAATGGACAAACTTTCGTTTGATTCAATCTGGCTATTTTAATTAACTCCGGATGCATTTTATTTGCAAATCCCATCGCTGAGATAAAATTTATTTTATTTTCCAAACAAAATTTGGCAATTTCAAGCTTTGCATCTAAATCATCAACACAGTCAAGAACATAATCAATATTACGGTCAAGAATACTATGAATATTATCGGATGTTATTTTTTGGCTAATAGTTTCAATATTGATCTCAGGATTTATATCTAATGCTCGTGATTTAAAAACCGCGACTTTTTCTTGATTTAGTGTAGAATTTAGAGCAATCAATTGACGATTAACATTAGTAATATCAACTAAGTCATAATCGACTACTAGAAGTTTTTTTATTCCACTTCTAACCAGTGATTCGGCTGCAAAAGATCCAACACCACCTAAACCTAAAACTGCAATTTTTCTATTAGCTAACCGAGAAAATTTTTCTGTTCCAATTAAATTGATAAGTCGGTTAAAACGCATTTTTTGACTCCTTGATATTTTAATTATTTTTTCTTAATAATATCGACATTAAAGAATTTCTTTCCTAATCTTAAAAGTACAAAAGCAAATATCAACAATAACAAAATTGTGATATTTGCAGTATATTCTGGCTGTAAATAATAGTTTAGTAAAACCACAATACCTAACAATCCAAAAACAACTATCGTTAACAAATAATAAAATTCTTGATGATAGGTAGCTTTTACTCTTCTTCGTAAATTATCTTTTTTTAAAAATACCCAAAGACTTCCGAATAAAGCAATCGCAAAGTTACAACTAAATAGATAGAGTAGAAACTTTTCTAAACCAAAAACATACTCTAAATCGAACAAATAGGTAAACACCAATACCAAGGGTGTAAGAAAAACCATGGTTGTGTAAAATAAAATTAGGTTAATCTCAAATTTAGAATATATTCTTGGACGATTTTTCTTGATCATGAGCCTTTGGCCTCACTTACATTATTTTTCAATTTTTCCTTACGCAAATCGATGATAAAATTGTAAATAACTCTGATAGAAGCTGCTATTGGTGATGCAAAAATAACTCCTAAAGCTCCGAATAGAGATCCAAAAAATAGAATCGAAATGATAATTATTATCGGATGAATTGATAAATGGTGAGACATGATAAGCGGTTGGAAGATGTTTCCTTCAAAGAACTGAAGAACAACGTTAACAATTAAAAC
>JBAYQC010000146.1:0-2912 GCA_041677365.1 Candidatus Izemoplasmatales bacterium
CTAATAACAACTAACTGTGCTGTATTGGGTGTTGCTTTATTAAATATTTCAAAAGAACACAATTTTGTTGAAATGATAGTTTATACTACATTTATTGGCTTAGGCTTCTTGTTTGTTATGTATATATTCTCAATGATGAGAGAAAAAATTGATATGGCACCGGTTCCTAAAGCATTTAAAGGTGCTCCGATAGCTTTAGTAGTAGCAGCAATATTAGCAATAATATTCTCTAGGTTCGGAGGTATTATTTAATGTTTTACTCAATACTATCTGTCCTACTAGACATATCTAAAGAAATATTATTACCCGCAGGAATTTTGGCGGTATTAGGATTTGTTTTAGGGTTATTGATATATTTTGTTTCTAAGGTTTTTTATGTCGAAGAAAATCCGGCAATAGATGAGGTCGTTGACCTTTTGCCTAGATATAATTGTGGAGCTTGCGGACATCCTGGATGTAGAGAAATGGCAATAGCATTGTTGGATAAAAAGTCAAAAGTTAGAGACTGTAAGCCAATAAAAAAAGAACAAATTCCTGTTTTAGAAGAATATTTAGATAATTATTTTAAAAACAAATAAAAAATCGCTTTCATTAGTAAAAAAAAGGTTGTTTATTAGGTGAATTTACGTTATAATTTATAACGTACGAAATATGAAACGGAGGAGATTCAAAATGAAAAAAATTATGTTTATTTTTCTTGCACTAATTACATTAGTTACAATCGCTGGATGTAATGGTGAAAGAGAATTTGCTGCTGATGGTGAATATACAGCATACGCAGCAGGTGTCCATAGCGGACCTATGGTTACTACAGTAACAGTTACAATCGAAGATGATAAAATCGTTGGTTACAGCATTGATGCTCGCCAAGGAAAATTAGTAGACGGAAACTTCGTTTGGAACGAAAAAACCAAAAAAGAATTAGGATTTGAGTACAAGATGCATTATTTCAGTGGGTATGCACCTACAGATGATTCACCAACTCTAGCTGAATACGAAACTTGGTTAGATGAAAACGACAAGTTAGAATGGCATCAACAAGCTGCTCTTATCGAAGCTTATTGGTTAGAAAATGGTGCTGATTCAATTACAACTCCTGTTGATACTGTAATTGATACTGTCAGTGGTGTTACAATTAAAAACGGCGGATACACTACTTTAGCAGAGGAAGCAGTTCAATTAGCTAAAGACGGAAAAATGCAAGGAATTTATTGTACAAATGATGACCTTTACATTGCAACTATGACTGTAGATGCTAATGGAGATTTCTCAGAATTACTAATCGATGTACTTCAAGGTGCACCTGATGGAGAAACTTTCGCTTGGAAAGAAAAATCAAAACAAGAATTAGGTTATGAGTACAAAATGCATTGGAATGCATATGCAGCAACAGATGATTCACCAACATTAGATGAGTACGAAACTTGGTTAGGCGATAACGATAAACTTGAATGGTTTGAACAAGTTGCGTTAATCACTGATTATGTAATGGAAAATGGTTGGGATGAAACATTAACAGATGCTGATGCTCCTGCAGGTGTTACAATCACTGCTGGTTCATACTACACATTACTTGCTAACTTATTCGATCATTTAGAAGACTAGTTAAAAAAATGAAAAAGTTACTGAAACTCAGTAACTTTTTTTTCGCTTTTCTTGACTAAAAGCCATAAAAAAGATATGATATTAAGAGTTGAGGTGAAATAACATGTGGGATTGGCTAGCACCGGTATTTGTTTTTGTTTTCTTTGTTACATTCGTTTTAATAGCGAATATTTTTACAAATAAACAGTACAACAAAACCTTAAATAAAATTGTCGATAGATTTAAAAAAATCTATCCTAAATCAAGTATACGCTTTACTGAAAAAAATTATCCTTATCAAATTGAATTAATCAATGATAAAACAAAGATTATTATAAAAGTAATCGAGTCTAAAGAGAGTTTTGAATTTATAATTACAAACGCAGATAATTGGATTATAAACCGAAGTCCACAACATTGGAATCGGAAAACAAAACCTGATTTTATCCCGAAAACTAAAGCGTTTATTGAATATAGTGATTCAGATGTAAATCTAATAAAAATTGTTGTAATCTATCCAACATGTAAGCATGTTATTCGTTACCTTAATGAAAGTGACACTGTAATAATGAAGGATTCTGATAATTTTAGAGGTATCAATTTTGTGAGATTTGACAAACTCGATGATTTTTTAAAAAACCAATAATTTTTTATTTACAAATCAACGATTTTAGTTTATCATATTTATGCATGCGCCATTAGCTCAGTTGGTAGAGCAAATGACTCTTAATCATTGGGTCCCCGGTTCGAGTCCGTGATGGCGCACCAGCTGTCTATTTAAGCGACACTTATTGTCGCTTTTTCTTTTTAAACTTCTCATGAAAACGCTTTACATAAACGCTTTAACATTCTATAATAGTACTGTAGATAAAGAAGAGAAATATGGAAAGGAGAAATGATTAAAGTAAATTTTTAAACTTTAATCATATTTTAATGATGGTAGTAATTAATGGTTCAAATTTAGACTTTGATAAGTTTTTTAGGGTCGTAATAAATAAGGAAGAATTGCGAATTGCGAATGAAGCAAAAATATTGGTTAATCAAGCATGTGAATATATAGAAAAAGTAATTGAATCAGAAAAGCCAACTTATGGAATCAATACAGGATTTGGTAAACTTTCTGATGTATCAATTAACAAGTGTGATTTAAGTAAACTTCAAGAAAATCTAATTAAAAGCCACGCTTGCGGTGTTGGAGAGGCTTTTAGTTCGGAAATAGTAAGAGGCATGCTCTTGCTGAGAATAAACGCTCTTATCAAAGGCTATAGCGGTATTAGACTAGAAGTTTTGGAAAAGATGGTTGAATTTTTAAATAAAGATGTAATTCC
>JBAYQC010000147.1:0-2885 GCA_041677365.1 Candidatus Izemoplasmatales bacterium
CTCCACAAGAGGGGTTTTTTATTCTTACATTTTGATAATCACTTGATTCTTCAAGACCTTGATGTCTTGGGTTTTTATAATGTTCCATGATAACTTCACGGTAGAGATTATCTAAATTTTTCATATTTACACTTCCTTTTTTTTCTTAAAAGCCTAGTTTTTTAAAATACACTAAGGCTTCTTTTGTAGTTTTGATAAACATATCAACGTCAGCTTTTGTATTGTAAATATAAACTGAAGCTCTTAAAGAAGAATGAATTCCTAAGAAATCATGAATTAGTTTTGCACAGTGCTGTCCGCTTCTTAAAGCGATATTTTTTAAAGCATAGTAAGTAATCGCATCATGTGCGGGAATATTTCCTAAATTAAAGGTAACAATTCCCGTATCGGAACCACCGTTATAAATAGTTACTTCTGGGATTGTTTTTAACTGCTCAAATAAATAAGAATAGAGTTCATCGGTAATTTCTTTAATTTTCTTAAAACCAAGATTCTTAAGATAATCAATCGCTTTTGTCAAACCTAAGACTCCAGCTATTGGCATTGTTCCAGCTTCAAACTTATGCGGTGCATATTTCCAAGAAGATGAGTCTTTTTCAACAACTTCATTCATATCTCCGCCGAATTCAATCGGTTCTAAACTTCGTAACAGTTTGATTTTCCCAAAAAGCACACCAATGCCTGTTGGCCCTAACATCTTATGTCCGGAAAAAGCTAAAAAATCAACATCTAAATCTAAAACATCAATTGGTAAATGCTGAATGGCTTGAGCAGCATCTAAGACTACTAAAGCTCCTACTTCATGAGCCAGCGAAATCATTTCTTTAACAGGGTTAATAAAACCTAATACATTTGATACATAGTTAATCGCAACAATTTTAGTTTTTTTAGTCAAAGCTTTTTTAAAGTTTTCAATTGTAATTCTTCCGGTTTCATCAAGTTCAATAAATTTAAGTTTTGCATGGGTTTTTTTCGCAACATTTTGCCAAGGTAAAAACTGTGAATGGTGTTCTTGTTCACTGACTAAAATTTCTGCATTTTTATCTAAGTTGTTTAACCCGTAACTCATCGCTACTAAATTAAGTGAAGCGGTAGTTCCTCTAGTGAAAACTATTTCGTTTTCCCTAGCATTGATAAACTTAGCTACGGCTATTCTCGCTTCTTCATAAAGCGTTGTTGCACGTAAACTTGATTCATACATACCGCGATTAATATTTGAACTTAAATCACGGTTATAATAATTTACTTCATCGACAACAACTTGTGGTTTTAAACTCATAGCCGCAGTATCAAAATAGATTAAATTATTCTTGATTTGGGGGAAATCCTTAAAGATTTCTTGAGTCATAATCAAGCCCTCCTTAGAGTTCGGTTAATCTTTGTCAGAATTGTTTTTTTAAGCTTATCATTTTCGATAAGATTGATAAAAGGATTAATATATCCAGATAAAATTAAAGCTTTAGCCTCGGTTTCACTTAAACCCCGGCTTAACAGATAAAATAACTGTAAATCATCCATCTTGCCAATAGCGGCTCCATGACTAGCTTCGACATTATACTCATCGATTAAGAGTGTCGGTTCACAAGCAATTTCTGAATGTTCTGATAACATCAGCCCTTTGTTTTTTTGCGAACATTTAGAAAATTCTCTACCCTTATCAATCTTTCCGATTACCTGATAATCAAGTTTCGCTTCTTCAAGGGTAATTAAGTTGTTAGAAACATCAGAAACAGTTGCTTTTTCTTGATGAAATATTTCTTGTTTAACTTTAGATTTATATTGCTTTTGACCAATGACTAAAGAACTAATCTTAATTTCAGCGTTTTCTCCTTCAAGAAAAGTAAGTTGCTGAAGGTCTAAATCGCCATTAAAAAGTAAAAAGTCAGCTATTTCAATTTTTACGTTTTTTTGCAGATGAAGATTTTCTCTTAATTTAAACTTCGTAGTCCTGCTTGATCCAAAGTTTGAAAAGAGTTTAACATTTGAATTATTTCCAAGATTAATCTTTAAATCTAACTCACTCTTTTTAGAAAAGTTATAGATTATGTATAGAGATATTTTACTATCTTGATTAATATTTATCGTAAGCTCTTTATTATAATTCTTTAGATAAAGCAAAAAAACCAATTCACCATCTAAGGTAAGCTGATTATTTTTTATAGCTATCTCACTCGAATTAATGCTTTCTTGATCAGTTAAAATAATATGATTGGTAAAATCATTTAAATACTTTGGTAATTTCATATTAATGCTTTGATGGGCAAGTACCTAAAGAGTAAGGTTTCTTATCTTCATCTTCAATACCCAATTCCTTCTTTACCCAATCATATCCTTCTTGATCAATTTTCTTAATTAATTCATCTTTACCAGTTTTTACAATTTTCCCGTTGATCATGATATGAACATAATCAGGAATAATGTAATCTAAAAGTCTTTGGTAATGCGTTATTAAAATTAAGCCTAAATCACTTGATTTTTGGCTTGTAACATTTTCACCGACTAACTTTAGGGCATCGACATCTAAACCAGAATCAATTTCATCTAAAAAAGCGATTTTTGGATTTAGCATTTTCATCTGCAAGATTTCATTGCGCTTTTTTTCACCACCAGAAAAACCTTGATTTAAAAAGCGGTGTGCTAAACCTTCACCCATTTTTAAATCTTCAGAAGCTTTTTCAAACTTCAAAATGAATTTTCCGATGCGTAGATGTTCATCTTTTTTCATTCTAGTTGATATCGCCGCTTTGATAAAGTCAAAGTTAGTTACTCCAGGAACTTCTATCGGATTTTGCATCGCCAAGAAAATTCCCATTCTACTTCTTTCATCGACTGATTTTTCGGTAATACTCTCACCATCTAATAAGATGTCTCCGGATTCTATTTTA
>JBAYQC010000148.1:0-2885 GCA_041677365.1 Candidatus Izemoplasmatales bacterium
GAATTAGGTTGGTTGTTCCAACTTCTACGAGTGCAGTTTTTCCGCTTTCAAATTCAATAAACACCTTATATCCATCATCAACTTCTTCCTCTAAAACATAACTTAAACTGCAGTAGAGTGATTTGATTTTTTCGGGAATCATAATTAACAAGCGATCTAACATATGGACTCCCCAGTCAAGTAACATTCCGCCGCCAAAGCGTTCATATTTTCGCCAGTCTCCAGGGATTCCCCTTGAACCATAAACTCTTTGTTCTATACGATAGAGTTCACCCAATCGCTTAGAATCATAGATATTCTTTATCGTTAGATAATCCTCATCCCAACGACGATTTTGATGAACCATAAAAGTCTTACCAGTGGTCTTTTGAATCTCAAGAATCGCTTCTAAATCTTTTGCATTAGTTGTTACTGGTTTTTCACAGATAACGTGTTTGCCATTTTCAAGTGCTTTTATAGCTAAATCTTTATGAGTGTCATTAGGTGTCGCAATCAAAATCGCAGAGATATCTTTGTCTTCTAATACTTCCTCAAAACTATCATATGCTTTAAGTCCATTAAATTTTGCGAGTAGTCTCTGTTTTTCTAAAATATCGTAAACGCCTACAACTTCTAAATGTTCATTATTTTTTAAACTTCTTGAGTGTTGTTCGCCCATTCCGCCGAATCCCACTATCACTATTTTTAAACGTGTTTTAATCTTAATCACTCTTTCTTATAAAATATCGATTCTAAAAGAATCTTTCTACGGCTTTTTTACTTAAAACTATTGATTCAATCTTTAATTCTTCAGTTTCTTCAAAGTCACGGTCCTCAATTTCAAAGGCACAAACTCCTTCAAAACCAATTTCCTTTAAAGTGTTGATAAACTCTTCCCAATCGATATCACCACGACCAGGAATTTTTGGTGTCATGTATTCTAAAGGTAAAGCAAGTATTCCATGATCAGCTAGTTTATCTTTCAAAACTTTAGTATCTTTTAAATGAACATGGAAGATTTTATCTTTAAATTCACGAAGTGCTTTTAAATAATCCATTTGTTGCCAAACATAATGTGAAGGATCAAAATTTAAACCGAAATAATCGCTTTTAATTTCCGAAAAGATTCTTCTAATATTAGCAGTACTATGGGCGAGATTTTTACCTCCAGGCCATTCATTTACACTAAAAATCATTGGACAATTTTCAATACCGATACGAACCCGTTTGTCTTCCGCATACTTAATGATATCCGGCCAAACTTTAGCAAATTCTTTAAAGTTCTCTTCGGTAGTTTTATATTGATCTCTACCGATAAAAGTATTAACTTGATAAATATCTAACTTAACCGATGCATCAATTAACTTTTTAATGTGAGCAATTGCCATTTCGTTATTTGCCTTATCGCTAGAAAGCACATTTGGATAATATGATAAAGCGCTTAATTCAACATCTTTCTCCTTTAAAAAAGCCTTTATTTCTTTTACTTTCTCAGGAGTTAGTTCATCAGGATTTAAATGACTTACTCCGGCATACCGACGTTTTTCTCCAGCAGCCGGCCAACAAGCTAGTTCAACGGCGTGAATATCTAAACTTGAAGCAATTTCGATAACTTCCTCAAAACTCTTATTTTCTAATATTGCACTTAATAATCCAATCTTCAAATTTCTCAACTCCTTTAAAATTTTATTTCTTTATTTTCTTTTGCAGATTTGTAAATTGAATCCAAGACTTTCGTTACTACAAAAGCTTGTTCAGGTTTTACTAAAGGTTCTTCATCATTGATGATCGCTTTCAACCATTGTTCACACTCAATTACTCCCGGTTCTTTCTTATTACCTTCGAAATAGTCGATTGCTCCACCGCTGGAGTTCTTTTCTTCCATTAATAATCCATTTTTTGCAAAGTTGTATGATAGTTCGTTATTTTCATAAGACATACCGGATTTAATTTCTGCTCCTGCTTTTGTCCCACAAAGTGTAGTAGCTGCCTCTCTTGAATCAATCAAATTGATTGCCCAAGCGGCTTCTAAGTAAACAGTAGCGCCGTTTTTAAACTTAATCATTCCCATAGCTGAATCCTCTACTTCAAAAGTTGAAGGATCCCAAGGTCCAAACATATTACCTTCGTATTGATCAGCCATTTTATGGAATACTGTACCCATAACTGAATCAACCTCATAATTGTCCATTGTCCAAAGTGTTAAGTCTAAAGCATGAGTTCCGATATCAATTAAAGGACCGCCACCTTGCAAAGCTTTATTTGGAAATACGCCCCAAGTTGGAACAGCTCTTCTTCTTACTGCATGAGCTCTACCATAATAGATATCTCCTAAGTCATTGTTTCTACAAGCTTGATAAAGTGCCATTACATCGCTTCTAAAACGATTTTGATAACCGATTGTGAATTTACGATCAGTCTTTTTCCAAGCATCAATCATTTTTTTAGCTGCTTCGGTGTTATCAGCCATTGGCTTTTCACACATAACATGTTTATTCGCTTCAAAAGCCGCTATGGTAATCGGACTATGAGAAACGTTCGGAGTCAAAACGTGAACAACATCAATAGTTTTATCTTGCAATAATTCTAAGTAATCAGTGTAAGTTTTAGCGTCTTTTGTTCCATATTTTTCTTTAGCCTTTAAAGCTCTTTCTTCAATAATGTCACAAAAAGCAACTATTTCACACATGTCTTTGTTTTTTTCTAAAGCCGGTAAGTGTTTTTGATTAGCAATTCCACCACAACCGATAATTCCTACTTTCAATTTTTCCTTCATAATTTTCCTCCTAAATTACAACTTTTCTGGTTTTTGTTGCGCCAAAAGGCACAGGTATATAAGCGACCCTTATCGCTAAAGTAAAGGTAATTTCATGTTCTCCTTTACTTAAGCCTCCAGGTTTTTTCAC
>JBAYQC010000149.1:0-2856 GCA_041677365.1 Candidatus Izemoplasmatales bacterium
AAAATTACCGTAACAAAACGGGAAAGAAAGATATAGGAGGATTTATTTTATGTGGCCATGGATTATTTTAGGAATTTTAGTCGTAATTATTTTAGTTTATTTAGGCACAAGAATCAAAATTGTCCCTCAAGCAACTGAATATGTAATTGAAAGATGGGGTAATTATTACACTACTTGGACAGCGGGATTACATTTTCTAGTTCCATTTATCGACAGAATTAAAAGAACTTATAATTCTCGAGGTATGGTAAGTGATGTTATTAACTTAAAGGAACAAGTTTTAGATTTTCCACCTCAAGCTGTTATCACTAAAGATAACGTTACTATGCAAATTGATACAGTTGTTTTCTTACAAATTACTGATTCAAAACAATTTGTATACGGTGCTGAAAATCCAGGATTGTTAATCGAACAACTTACCGCTACTACTTTACGTAATATCATTGGTGAATTAGAATTAGACCAAACTTTAACTTCAAGAGATTTGATTAATGAAAGAATGCGCGTTATCTTAGATGAAGCAACTGACCCATGGGGTATTAAGATTAATCGTGTCGAAGTTAAGAATATTATTCCGCCAAAAGAAATACGTGAAGCAATGGAAAAACAAATGCGTGCTGAACGTGAACGTCGTGAATCTATTTTGATTGCAGAAGGTAAAAAACAAGCGGCCATTTTAACTGCAGAAGGTGAAAAAGCTAAGAATATCTTAGAAGCTGAAGGTAAAAAAGAAGCTGCTATTCGTGAAGCTGAAGGACGTGCTGAAGCAATTCTGAAAGTTCAACAAGCTACAGCAGAAGGTATTAAACTAGTCAAAAATGCTGGTGCTGATCAAGCAGTTCTTACTCTAGAAGCATATAAATCAATGGAAAGAGTTTCTCAAGGACAAGCTACTAAGATTATTATCCCTTCAGAAATGCAAGGTGTAGTTGGCTTAGCAAGTGGTTTAGTTGAAGCGTTAAAAGAGCCAAAAAAATAAGCTTTTAACTTATTACATACAAAAAAGACAAAGAATTTAATCTTTGTCTTTTTTTAAGCAATTTTTTATTTAAATATTATTAAACTTACAGCCATGAGCGCCATTCCTAAAATTACACCGGTAATTGCTATATGATGTTTTCCATATTTTTCTGCGGTTGGTAATAATTCATCAAGAGATATATAAACCATAATCCCAGCAACAAAGCCAAAAATTAATCCTGTTGTCATATCATTGAATATAGCTCTTAATAGGAAGTAACCTATTATCGCTCCTACAGGTTCGGCTAATCCTGATAGAAAAGCGTAAGAAAATGCTTTTTTCTTTGAATTAGTAGCTTGGTAAATTGGCACTGCAACAGCTATCCCTTCAGGGATATTATGAAGTGCAATCGCAATTGCAATACTAATCCCTAAAGTAATGCTATCAGTAGCAGCCACAAAAGTTGCTAACCCTTCAGGAAAATTATGAATTGTTATTGCTAACGCAGAAAATAATCCCATTCTCATAAGTTTCTTTTTATTGCCATCAGGATCATTCTCATCCGGTATTTCATGTGGGTTCTGTGCTTCAGGAATTAACCAGTCAATTAAAGCAATAAATGCCATACCAATGAAGAATGCAAGAACTGCATAGATATACCCTGACTTCTCAGTAAATATGTCTGACAATGAAGCAATTGACTTTGGCATAATCTCTACAAAAGAAACATAAACCATCACTCCAGCGCTAAAACCTAAAGCAAAAGTTAAAAATGTTTTTGATCTAGCATGTCTGTGAAAAGCAATTAATCCACCGATACCAGTTGATAGCCCTGCGAATAAAGTTAACAGAAACGCTTGTAATTCAACCATAGTATTCCTTCTTTCTATTTATTAAAACTCACACTTATTTGGTGTCCTTGGGAAGGATAATACATCACGAATGTTATCAATACCAGTAACGTACATAATCATTCTTTCTAATCCCAGTCCAAACCCTGCGTGCTTACATCCACCGTACTTTCTCAAATCTAAATACCACCATAAATCTTCTTCAGGAACATTCATTTCCTTCATACGTTTTTCTAAATAGTCTAATCTTTCTTCTCTTTGCGATCCGCCGATTAGTTCCCCAGATCCTGGAACTAATAAATCCATAGCTGCAACAGTTTCGTTATCATCATTTAGTCGCATGTAGAATGCTTTTATATCTTTTGGCCAATCGGTAACAAAAACTGGACCATCAAAAAATTTTGTAAGGAATTTTTCATGTTCCGTTGCAAGATCTTGTCCTTGCTCAGGTTTTACTTCAAATTCTTTACTGTTAGCAAAAAGGATGTCAATCGCTTCCTTATGAGTGATGCAAGCAAAATCTGATTTCAATACTTTTTTCAATTTATCGATTAAGCCTTTTTCAACAAATCTATTAAAGAAATCTAATTCATTTGGACAGTTCTCAAAAAGGTCTTTAATAATATATTTAACCATAGCTTCTGCTAAGGCCATGTCATCCTTTAAATCAGCAAAAGCAATTTCTGGTTCAATCATCCAAAATTCCGCTGCGTGTCTTGGTGTATTTGATTTTTCCGCTCTAAATGTTGGGCCAAAAGTATAAACTTTTTTATACGCTAAAGCATAGGCTTCAGCTTGTAATTGCCCTGAAACACTAAGGTTTGCGGCTTTACCAAAGAAATCGTTTTTGTAATCATCAGATTTTGTAATCGATTTTAACGTTGTTACACCAAACATCTCGCCGGCACCTTCAGCGTCGCTGGCAGTTATTATTGGAGCGTGTAAATAAACAAAATTTTGTTCTTGGAAGAACTTATGAATTGCAAAAGATACTACTGATCTTACTCTAAAAACTGCATTGAAAAGATTAGTTCTAACTCTTAG
>JBAYQC010000150.1:0-2787 GCA_041677365.1 Candidatus Izemoplasmatales bacterium
AAAAGTGCAACGTCATCTTTTACTACAAACTCTTTATTCAGATCTTTGAGACCATAATCATCTTTTAATAAAGGATTATGAAGCTCTTCATATTTTTTTGTCTTATAACTGTCTTGAATAACGATTGTATTTATTTCCGATTGCATAAGTGCAATTGCGATTATGCCTAATCCAAAGATTGCTAGTAGTAGATAAACTACTGCATAATCACTGGTCTTTTTGTTATAGGTTAGATAATATTCATTTAACTGTTGGCCCTTTTTGTAAGCCCAATAGATTGAGTAGAATGGTATAAACATATATAAAACGAGTGAAGTTCCTGCATTTGTTTGATCATCTGAGAGTTCTTTCATCTTTACATTGATTCGATAAATCCAAATGTAGAAATAAACTCCCAGGGTGATGATACTAAGGATAATATTTTTTGCAATACTTTGATAACCCTTTGAATATAACAAATCATAATTTTGTCCATTCAGTTTTTGTGAGATTTCATCAGGCTGATAGATTGCTTCTTTTGGGAGTGTAAAACTCAAACCAATGTAGATGATGAATAATCCATAAACAAGTGAATTAAAGACTGATAACAATATAGAAAGCCCTATGAAGTCAAAGAAGGTAATTATTGATAAAAGTAATATTAAAAAGGAAATAACTAATACAGAAATAATAATTATTCTTTTAAAGGCTTTAGTTTGCGTTTTGTTAAGAATAGCGCTAATATACAAAAAAATATAAAAGCTAATTGTTAAAAATGGTAGACCCCTTGAATCATAAAGATAAGTTAGATCAAAGTATAGAATATTAGAAATATGCAGGTAAAGTTCAATTAGAATTAGAAATCCTAAAAGCACTAAACTTAAGTTTTTGTTTTTTTGTTGCGGCTTAAATAACAAAATCAAGAAACCTAACTTTGCCATATACATACTAAATTCTAAGATTAAATCTTGTGTGTAATAACTTGTTGTATTAAAAATACGAAAATGATATAAACCGCTGATATAGAAAATAAAATCTAGGGTTAGGATAAAAACCATAACCAGGGAAATTATTTTCCAACTTTTCTTTGTAATGTTCATTCAAATGTACCTCCAAAAGTATGTGTAGTATAAATTTTAACTGGTACAGGGATTGTTTTCAAGTTAAGCGCAGACATTAATCTTTAAGAATAATGAGCCGGTTATCAAAAAATAACTGATTAAAGCCAAAAGTTTTTTGAATATATTTAAAAGTAGATTCAGAATAAAAAAACACATGAGTTTCATCGTTTTTATAGTGCCATTTTAAAAAATCAATTTCTGGGTTATATAAAAGTGTCATGATTATTAAAGCTCCATTTGGTTTTAACATTGACTTTAGCTTCGAAAACTCAAAATTTGGGTAATAAAAATGTTCAGCGACCTCACTTAAAATTATAAAGTCATATTGAACGTTTAAGGCTTCTGAATCATTATAAAAATACGGATCATAAAGCTTTACTTGGTAAGCTTTTTCTTCAAGTAGTTTTTTAACTACTGGTCCAGGACCACAGCCATAGTCAAGTCCAATATCTTCATGGGTATAATGCTTTAAAACATAGTTAACAATCGGCATCACAAATTTTTGGTAGTTTATATCTAAAACATCATTGTTATGAAGATTGTATCGATTGAATTCATTCTCTTTAGATAAGAAATATTTATTATCTAATTGAATTGATTTACAAAAATCACAGTAAAAGTAATCTTTATCTCGAAAATTAGCAAAAGGTTTAAGGTGGTTTTTGCATAGAGTGCATAGTTTTTCCATAGTATAAATCTCCCTCTAAAAAAATAAATCAATATCTATTATAACATTTATAATTAGGGTTTAATTTGTTATAATTAAATTAGTAGGTGAAAAAAAGATGAAGAATGAGAAAAAGCAGTTAATTGAGATTTACCGGACCATAGAAAAAAAGTTGGAAAAGTTAGATTTTTCTAATTTTTTCCCCGGTTTTAAGAAAATGGATTTTGCGATTTACAATGATAAAATAGTTGTTCTTAAAGATGAAGTAATTCCCTATGACAGGCGATTTGTCGGTAATACATCAATAATCTATAATAACAAAAGAATTGCAATATGGAAGATTGAATCCATCTATGTCCATTTTAATGTTTTGACCAGTAAGATTGTTCATGAGATGTTTCATGCATGGCAAATGGAAAATAATGAACTTAGATTCCCTAATGAGTACCGGGGATTATTTTACCATTATGAAAAATATAATATCGCGATGAAGTTTGATGAAACAAAACTTCTTCTCAAAGCCTTTGAAACCGAAGATTTTGAAGCCTTAAAACAGTTTAAAACTTTAAGAGAAAAACGTCGATTAGATTATGGATTTGAAATAAATTATGAAGAGGGTATTGAAACCATTGAAGGTATGGCTACATATGTTGAACTAGAAGCATTAGAACATTTAGACCCTCATGATTTTCAAAAAGCATATGACAAGTTGAAAGAATCAATAAAGAATATATCTCATTATATTCCCATCAGAGCGGTAGCTTATGACATCGGGGCTTTGATTTTATTGACCGCAAAAAAATACGGTATTGATTTTAACCATCTGATTGGTAAAGAAAAACAAAATATATATGAAATTGTTTTTAATAATATTGAAACTACAGAGTTTTATTACGAAAACTCACTAGTTGATTTAAATTTCCTTGAGGCTTATTATCAAAATACACTAACTAAAATCTCTGATATTCTTACATATAGCCCTAAAGTATATCAATGTGATCAAGTGATTGGTTTTGATCC
>JBAYQC010000151.1:0-2751 GCA_041677365.1 Candidatus Izemoplasmatales bacterium
AACCCACCTCGCCAATACTTTCGCTGTCAACATAGATATCAGCTGTTTTAACTTTAGTCTTGATATAAGCTTTTTCTTGGTTTACAGCCAATACATCGCCGTTTTCCATAATAAA
Organism: Candidatus Izemoplasmatales bacterium; assembly: GCA_041677365.1. Lineage (GTDB taxonomy): Bacteria > Bacillota_I > Bacilli_A > Izemoplasmatales > Hujiaoplasmataceae > UBA2289. The sequence goes on from JBAYQC010000151.1 coordinate 116, forward strand.
GGTATTTTCTGCTTTGACACCGGTATCTATTCCTAGTTTTGAATGCAGTTTCAACATGCGAAATTCACCATGAATTGGCATGAAGTATTTAGGTTTCATTAACTTTAACATTAATTTAAGTTCATTTTGACCACCGTGTCCAGATGCATGAACATCTGCAAAAGGTGATTGAGTGATTACATTAGCACCGTTTTTATAAAGCATATTAATCGTGCGGTTAACACTTTCTAAATTTCCTGGAATCGGTGATGATGATAGGATTACTGTATCACCTGGGAAAAGCGAAATTTGTCGATGAGTATTAGCGGCTATTCTTGTTAAAGCTGCCAGTGGCTCACCTTGTGATCCTGTACAAAGTATCGTTAAGTTTTTATCTCTAATTTCTGATTTATTTCTGGTGTAAATAAAGGTTCCTTTAGGAGCCTTGATATAACCTAGCTTGTGACCGACTTCAATGTTCCTTGACATGGAACGTCCAAAAACTGCGATTTTCCTGTTGGTAGCTATTGAAGCTTCAACAATTTGCTGAATTCGGTGAATATTAGAAGCGAAGGTTGAAATAATAATTCTTCCATCAATCGATTCAAACATTTCTTTAATGGTTTCTGAAACAACCTTTTCTGAAGTAGTAAAATCTTCAAGTTCGGAATTAGTTGAATCTGACAACAATAATAAAACTCCTTCTTCACCTATTTTTGCCATTTTTTGGTAATCGGAATCGGTTCCGGTAGGTGAAAAATCAAATTTAAAATCACCAGTATGGACGATGTTTCCAACTGGAGTATTAATCCTGATTCCAAAGGAATCGGGAATTGAATGGTTAGTTCTAAAGAAACTAAGTTTCATCTTACCTAAATCAAGGGTGTCTTCCTCTTTATATTCTTGAAGATTCACGGGGAAATCCACGCGTTCTTCTAATTTTACTTTTACTAAACCATGACTTAGTCCGGATGCGTAAATTACCGGTATTTGAACTTGTCTCAGCACAAAAGGTATCCCACCGATATGATCTTCATGACCGTGTGATATCACCAATGCTTTAATCTTATCCTCATTTTCAATCAGATAAGAATAATCAGGAATAACATAGTCAATGCCCATTAAGTGCTCATCCGGAAATAAAAGGCCGGAATCAATGATGATAATTTCATCTTGATATTGGACACAATACATGTTTTTCCCAACTTCACCAAGACCACCGAGAGCGAAGACCAGTGCTTCATCCTTTTCTATTAATTTTTTATTCATAGTACTTTCCTTTCTTCTAATTAATCTTTCCTATTAATTATAGTCTTTTTTAATGATAATTGCAATTGATTAACAATTGAGATAGGAGATTTATTTACGAAGGTTAAAAAGTAAGTTAAGGTTTTATTAAACACAAGATTTTGATATAATTAACTTTAAAGAGATGGTAAAATATGATTGCGAAAATTTTAGTAGATGTAAAAGCTAAAAATGTTAATAAAACCTATGATTATTTAATTCCTAAAAGTCTTGATAATCTCTTAGAAATCGGTGCGAGAGTAGTCGTTCCTTTTGGCAATCGTAAAGTTATGGGTTTTATTTTAGAAATAGTCGAAAATAGTGACTATAATCAAAAACTTAAAGCAATTGATCAAGTGTTAGATTTTGAGTCTTACCTTACCGAGGAATTAATTGAAATAGCTAAGAATATTTCTGAAGAAAGCAACAACTTACTTATAAGAGTTTTAGAAACAATGTTGCCAGCTGCTTTAAAAGTTGTATATAGACCAAAAATAAAAGTTATAAATAAAACTAATTTAAGTGAAAACCTAAAGGAAGTTTTTGCTTATCAAGAGGCAAAAGGTTTAGAAAATATTGATGAAACTTATTATCTTGAGATTCACCAAGAGATTAAGAAAGGTAACTTAAAGCAAATTTATGAGGTTCATGACCGAAAAAGTTCATTAACAAAGGTTTTTGTTAAAATGACTAAGAAAGAAATTGATAAAGTTACTGATAAACAAATGCTGGTTTTAAATTATCTTGCAAGTTGTAATAAAAATACCGAACTTCTAAAAATATTATTGATGAAAGTAAGTGTATCGCAATCAGTTGTAAAAACTCTTGAAAAGCATGGATATCTAGAAATATTTCATCAGGAGATTTACCGAGATGTAAGTCCTCTTGAAGAAGTATTAGATAAAGATGTAGAGTTAAATAAAATCCAAGAAGAAGTTTATCAAAGAATTGCAAATTCAGATGAATATAAGGGCTTTTTACTCCATGGAGTAACCGGAAGCGGTAAAACTGAAATTTATTTAAAGAATATTGAAAGAATCGTAAACTTAGGAAAAAGTGTAATTTTATTGGTTCCGGAAATTAGTTTAACCCCGATGATGATCTCCAGATTTAAAAGCAGGTTCTCTTCACTCGTAGCTGCCTTACATTCTGGTTTATCAAAAAACGAAAAATATGATGAATGGCGGAGAATAAAACGCGGAGAAGCTTTGATTGTAATCGGAGCTAGAAGTGCATGTTTTGCGCCGGTTGAAAATCTTGGGCTGATTATTGTTGATGAATGCCATGAATCAAGTTATAAACAATCAAGTGGGGTTATCTACTACGCAATTGATGTCTTAGAACAGCGAGCAAAAAAGCATAATTGCCCG
>JBAYQC010000152.1:0-2665 GCA_041677365.1 Candidatus Izemoplasmatales bacterium
AATAAATCGCCGATTTCACCTTCTGCTTCACGACGAGCTAAATAATCATTGACTGTAACGATATGGACCCCTAATCCGGTCAAAGCATTTAAGTATGCCGGCATTACTGCGGTTAGGGTTTTACCTTCACCGGTTTTCATTTCCGCAATATTACCTTCATGGATAACGATAGCACCCATTACCTGCACTTTAAATGGAGTCATTTTCAATACTCTCGTTGAAGCTTCTCTAACGGTTGCGAATGCTTCTACAAGTAAGTCATCAAGACTTTCTCCTGCAGCTAATCTTTCCTTAAAATAAGGTGTTTTTGCTTGAAGCTCACTATCGCTTAGAGCTTTAAACTCTTCGCTTTTATCTAAAACTTCTTGCGCTTTTTTCTCTAAGCGTTTTAAAGTTTTTTTGTTGACATTAAATAAATTAAACAATATTCTCACCTCTTGGTCTTTTATCTCTTTAATCATATCATTTTTGGCTGTTTTATTCAATAAATTATACTCTATTGAATAAAGTTTTATTTTAAAAAAAAGGCCTTGAGTAATTGACTCAAAGCCTTAATCTTTAATATGCTTTTGCGTAGTAAACTAAATATTTAGCCTTTTCTTGACAAACAGGACATTTATCGCCGATGTTCTCTGGTTCTAAAGGCATACATCTAGATGTAGCTTGAGTATCCTCTTTAATCTTATCTTCACAAGCTTGTTTTCCACACCACATCATTTTAACATATCCTTGTTTTTCCGAAATGATTTTTTTGAACTCTTCATAATCATTGGTTTCTACGGTATTATTTTGGACGTTCTCTAAAGCTAATTTATACATTAATTGATGGATTTCTTTTAACATTGTTGGGATGATTTTTTCTAAATCATCTAAATTATGAGTTGTTTTTTCACGATTTACCCGTTTAACTAAAACACATTGATTATTTTCAATATCTCTTGGGCCAATTTCTAGTCTAATAGGGATTCCCTTCATCTCTGATTCACTGAACTTCCAACCAGGTGTTTTATCAGAATTATCGACACTAACGCGGATTCCTAATTTTTCTAACTTGTCCTTTAATTCCATAGCCTTTTCCAAGACGCCTTCTTTATGTTGCATAACCGGGATAATGTTTACTTGAATCGGCGCCAAATAAGGTGGTAGAACCAATCCGGAGTCATCTCCATGAACCATGATTACTGCACCAATAAGTCTTGTAGAAACTCCCCAGGATGTTTGATGAACTGGTTTTAATTCTCCATCTTTATCTTGAAAGTTGATGTTAAATGCCTTAGCAAACCCAGTTCCCAAATAATGTGTTGTCCCGCTTTGAAGCGCTTTTCCATCATGCATTAAAGCCTCAATACTAAAGGTGTCTACTGCACCAGCGAATTTTTCTTTTTCAGTCTTTTTCCCTAAAATAAAGGGAATAGCTAAAAGTTCTTCTCCAAGACGATTATACACATCTAAAATATCAAAAGCTTCCTTACGAGCTTCTGCTTCTGTTGCGTGGGCAGTATGACCTTCTTGCCAGAGAAATTCTGATCCTCTTAAAAACGGTCTAGTAGTTTTTTCCCACCTTACAACAGAACACCATTGATTATATTTTTTTGGTAAGTCTCGATGTGAAGATATCACCTTTTGATAGTGATTACAAAAGAGTACTTCAGAAGTTGGTCTGATTATCAGTCTTTCTTGTAATGTTTCATTTCCTCCAACAGTGACAATCGCTGTTTCAGGAGCGAATCCTTCAACGTGTTCAGCCTCTTTCAAAAAGAGTGATTCTGGTATCACCAATGGCATATAGACATTGCTGTGACCGGTTTTTTTAAACTCTTTATCTAAATAAGCTTGAATATTTTCCCATAAAGCATAGCCATAGGGACGATATATTATAAAGCCTTTAGCTTCAGAATAATCCATTAATTCTGCTTTCAAACAGACATCTGTGTACCATCTTGCGAAATCTTCTGTCCTTGAAGTAATCGCACTAACTAATTTTTTATTTCCCAAATTAATTCACCTCTAATTCGTAAGTATTATATCACAGTAAAATCATTTAATAAATTGCTTTGTTAACAAATTTGATGAAGTCTTCTTTAGAGCCGTGTTTAAAAACATTACAGTCTTCTAAAACAGCTTCAAATATTCTACCAACTTCTTTTCTTAAGAATTCTTCATTAATATTTTTATCCAATGTTTCAATCCAATCGCGGTGTTTTTCTAACTCCGGATAATCAGAAATCTTTCCATCGGCTTTAACAACTTTTTCAATCAAATCAAGTTCATGTAAAAGTCGCCCTGGTAAAATTGCTAATCCCATTGCTTCAATCAAACCGATATTTTCTTTTTTAATATGAAAACGACTTGGATTAGGGTGGTAAAGCCCATAAGGAAACTCTTCAGTAGTGAGATTATTTCTAAATATAAGATAAAAATTATAATTAGCCCCATCCAATTTAACAATTGGTGTAACTGTATTATGTAAATCATCGGTCTTTGACAAAATCTTAATTTCTTCATGAGAGTATTTTTGCCAGAAATCAAAAATTTGGTTAACCATATCTAAAAGATAGTTTTCGTTATTGCCTACAACTCTTATTGCGGCCATAGGCCAATCAAGTACTTCAACTATTACTTTTCTTTTTTTAAAGCTAGCTATAACTTTACTTTTTTCAATCGG
>JBAYQC010000153.1:0-2619 GCA_041677365.1 Candidatus Izemoplasmatales bacterium
TAAACCAACTTTAAATACATCTTCTTTATCGACTGACCCATCGCGTAGACCTTCAAAATATTTTCTGAATCTTTCATTATAGGTAAGTTCTTTTTCTTCTGGAGTGACCGCAATATCAACATCAGTTTCTTTTTCTACCGGTAGATATTCAATCCATCTAACCGGGATAGTGTGCATCTTACCGTCTCCACCCCATTTTTTGATATAATCAACACGTTCTTCACCTTGATAACCATAAGCTGTTACTCTAATTTGATCATGATTATCAGCGCTCTTAATCGTTTTAGTCTTCAAGATATTTCTCGTAACTGATAGAGGGTGCTTAAAATCTTCCTCATTCATTCGGTTAACTACCTTTTCGTGTTCATAGAAGGATGCATAACTTTCATAAAGGTCTTTATAGATGTATTCGTGAGGTAAGGTGTGTTGATATAAAGGGATTGAAAGTATTGGCGCAAAAGCAAAATAAACATTGCGCATATAATCGTTATTATAGTCTATAAATTTTTTTCTGATATTTTCTAATTCATATCCATAAAAATAACTTGGTGAAATATTTAGTTCAAACTTTTGTAAGTGTTCTGGATAGATTCGATTGATTTTCTTGTTCTTTACAAAATCAAAATCATCTCCATATCCTAGTTCTGTTTCTTTCATGATTTTTAAAAGTTGTTTCTGTGCTAAAGGAGTAAAAAGCAGACGGAACTGAACTTCATTATTTCGGTTAGTCGCTCCAAACAAAACTTCAAACTCAGAATTACCTAATACGGTGTAATTTTCACCCTTAGTAATACTTTTCTCAGCCTTCTTTTCTAACTTTTTAATTTCTTTATTAACCTTACGATCGATTTGTCTTTCCGTCATATTTTCAGCGTCAGAATCAAATCTCGTAAAGATTAAATCAGGAGCTGCATCATTACCGTAAACTAAATATGGTTGTTCAGCGTAAAGCGGAAATGGTTTAGTAACGGAAGCGGTTAAGGTTTGTGAATGATGATTGGTATATCTTTTTCCATTAGGTCCAGTAGAAGTAGTTGTCCAATGGATGGTAATTGAATTCGAATAAGTTTTCGTTCCCATATTATGAACCAAATCATCACAAATGAAGAATGGATTACCATTAATCTGTCCTGACTTAACATAAAGAGTTGAACGATTCTTATTCTCTTGGTTATGCATTCCAAAGCGATTTATGAGATAATCAAGTCGCTTGGAATCAAAAACTGGATCAAAATTAATCAAGGGAATGGTTTTTTCAAATATTTCAGCGCTCATCCCATCATAGAACAACTCATTTAGGGGTCGCATCTGTTGCCAAGCCTTCTCATAAAGTTCTTTGATTAAAGAATCAAAATCAGCTTTTAATTTCTTCAGTTGTTTTAGTTTTGGATTAATTTTTAAAACTAGCAAAACTATCAAACCAGCAGCTAATAGAATACAACCAATCGCAATTAAAAGGTTTGTTGTGACAGGGGCGATTGTTATGAAGTTATAAATCAAATAACCACCAACAATAAGACCGACAATCACCAATATGATTAAAAATACTTTAAGAAAACTTTGGGTACTTATTTGTTTTTTAATCTTTTCGCGTTTTTCTTCATTGGTTCGAATCTCTTTGACTGTCTCTTGGTTTTCTTCAGGGTTTACCCCCGATTCTTTAATTAATTTATCAATGAATTCCGTAGAGTTTTGATTATGTAAATCTTTATAAATACTACGGTACTCATCTAAGGGTTCATCAATATATTTTCCATTTTTGTCCAAGTTAATTTCCCTCCCTTATAAGTAAAAAGTTTTTAGTATAAATACTAAAAAAAGAATAAATCCTTCTCTATTAGTTTACAACAATCACTCTCGATGTCAATATCACAATGAGATTTTTTAATTAATCCATCAATAATTCGTGATGTTTATTGATATTTGAGTCGATATGCTTTATAGTTTTAATAAATAGATACAATTTTATTATTAAAACCAACAAAGGAAGTGAGTTTTATGTCAAAAATCAAAGATATTATAATCATCGATAAATACACCCTAAGATTAAACACCGACTGCAAAAAAGGTGATGAGATTGACCTAAGAGATTTAGGTCATGTTGACACCAGCTTGATCCAAGCCCAAATAGATGAAGCTAAAGATCAAGAATATAATCGTAGATTAAACGCATTAAAAAAGGAAATGGAACTAGAAAAACAGAACAAAATTCAAATGGCGATATCAGAAAAAGAAAAGATAATCGCATCTTTAACTAAGGAAATTGAGAACCAAGAAAAATTAATCAGAAGTGAACTGGAAAATAACTTCATTAAAGAAAAGTCTGATTTAAATCAAAAAATCCAAAAACTGATCACAGAAAAAGACCAAGTATTAATCGATAAAGACAAGGATATCCAAATTGAAGTTGCTAAGAATATAGCAGCTCTAAAAGAAGAATTGACCAACTTGAAAAACCAATTGAAGGTACTTGAAAAAGAAAAAATTAACTTGTTGGAAAAGGCCGAATTAGAAGCGAAAATGCGAATTTTAGAAAAGGAAAAAAGCTTCGAAGAATCCTTAAAAGAAAAAGAAGAAGCAATCGCAAAACTCAGACTTGAAAAAACCATGTTAAATATA